>JAFANK010000254.1 GCA_019232725.1 Vulcanimicrobiota bacterium
CAGCGTTCGAGCATCGCGGTCGTCGACGTCACGGCCATCGAGCAACGCTGGCCGAAGTTCATCAATTACTACCGTCAGATCCAAGCCAACTATGTGGCGATCACGGAGAGCAAGATCAGTCAGGCCGACAAGCGCAGAGCCCTCGACCAATGGCAGCAGCAGAGCCAACGCTGGCAACAAGAAGTGTCCAATGACGTTCGCAATGCCGCGCAGCAGACCGCGCAAGACAAACACTACTTGATGGTCGTCACCAAACAAGGCGTGGCGTATGGTGGCGACGACATCACGCTCGACGTCGAGAAAGCGCTCAAGATCGACACCTCCGCATCGCCCGTTCCCGGAACCTGACGGCACGCGTCCATGGGCGATCGTCGTCTAGGCGACCTGGCCGCATTGACCGGCGGCGTTGTGATCGGCGATGCCGATGCCACTATCGCGCATGTCGCTGCAGTCGACGATGCGAGCGCCCGCGCGCTCACGTTCGCGGTGGACGATCGCTGGCTTGAGAAGGCTCTGCGATCGCGCGCTGGTGCCGTGCTCGCGCCGACGCTCGCGTCCGACGTCGACCGCCGCGGCAAGCCGGTCATCGTGGTCGACAACGTGCGCGCTGCGCTCGCGCTCATTTTGTCGTCCTTCGCCAAGCCGATGCCATCCGGCGAGCACACAGATCCCACCGCGGTCCTAGCGCCCGACGTCGCTCGCGGTACCGGGGTGTGGATCGGCCCGGGCGCCATCGTCGGTGCCGGCGCGCAACTGGGTGACGGCTGTATGCTTATGGGGGGCGCGTTCGTCGGTATGGGCGCACGCATCGGCGCACGCACGTTGCTGCATCCCCGTGCAGCCGTGCTCGATGAGTGCATCGTCGGTGACGATTGCGTGTTGCAGGCGGGCTGTGTCATCGGCGGTGACGGGTTCGGTTTTGTGCGCATCGGCGCCGAGCAGATCAAGATCCCACAAATCGGCAACGTCGTGCTCGGCGATCATGTGGAGATCGGCGCGTGCACGACCATCGATCGCGCGGTGACGGGCTCGACCGTCATTGGCGCCGGAACGAAGATCGACAATCAAGTGCAAATCGCGCACAATGTGCAGATCGGACCGGATTCGACCATCTGTGCGCAGACAGGGATCGCAGGGAGCACGCGCGTCGGTGCACGCGTGACGATGGGCGGACAAGTCGGCGTTATCGGCCATATCGAGATCGGCGAGGGCTCGGTCATCGCTGCGGGATCAAAAGTCATCGGCTCTTTGGCGCCGCGCTCTTTTGTCTCAGGCGATTACGCGCTGCCGCATCGCGAGAATCTCGAACAGAAGGTCCTGCTCCGGAAATTGCCTAAGCTGTTCGACCAAGTGCGAACGCTGATGAACGCGCTCGACGAGTTGCGCAAAACGACGTAGGCGACGCGCTCCTGGTGAAAGTGGACTATCAACACACGCTTGCCCGCGAGGTCTCCCTTTCCGGTGTAGGCCTGCATACCGGATGCGAAACGACGGTCACGATTGCCCCGGCACCGGCGAACGCCGGTTTTTCGTTCGTGCTGGCAGATGGGTCACGCATCGCTGCGACGCCAGAAGCCGTGCGTTCCACTGTCCGATGCACAACGCTCGCATCGAGCACCGCGGAAGTGAACACCGTTGAGCACATCTTGGCCAGCCTGGTCGGCATGGATGTGGACAATGCCCAGATCCGCATCGACGCCGAGGAGATCCCGATCATGGACGGCAGCGCGCTGCCGTTCGCACGCGGCATCGCAGCGGCCGGCTTGCGCGAGCAACGCGTGCCGCGGCGCGTCATGAGCCTGCGATCACCCTACTGGCATCGCGAGGGCGACAAGCTGCTCGTCTGCCTGCCGGCGGATCACTTCAAGATCAACTTCTTCGTGGCGTTCCCCGAGCCGGTCGGCAATCAATTCCTGGAAACACCGCCCATCACGCCGGACTACTTCCTTCACGAGATCGCACCCAATCGCACGTTTGGTTTTCGCCATGAAGTCGAAGCGCTGTACTCGCAGGGGTTGGCGCTGGGGGGTTCGCTGGACAACGCCGTCGTCATCGACCGCGACGATTATATGGGTCCGTTGCGCTTCCCGGATGAAATCGTGCGGCACAAGGTGCTCGACCTTATCGGCGACTTCGCGTTGCTTGGGATGTATCCGCGTTGCGAAGTCATCGCGCTCAAGTCCGGTCACGCCTTGCACGTCGCAGCTGCGCGCGAGCTGCGTATGCCGCTCGCGGCTGCAGCCGGCGCGCGCTAGCTCGAGGGACCCGTGCGCACGAGCCATACCCGCGGCGCATCGCCGCCGCGACTCGATTCTCAAGACAAGCACGTGGCGTACGTCGATGTCCGCTCCATCATGGACATCTTACCGCATCGGTATCCGTTTTTGCTCATCGATCGGATCACCGAACTCGTGCCGCAGCAGCGCGCCGTCGGCTACAAGAACGTCACGCTCAACGAGTGGTTTTTCGCGGGGCATTTCCCGAACAATCCGGTCATGCCGGGCGTCCTGATTGTCGAGGCGATGGCCCAGCTGGGCGGCACTGCCATCTTGGAGCCGAACACGCTGGCGACGACCGTGCCGTATCTGGCCGGTATTGAAAAGTTGAAATTCCGCCGGCCCGTCGTGCCAGGCGACCGCTTGGATATGGAGGCCAACGTCATGTGGATCCGCATGAACATCGGACGCCTGCATGCGGCGGCGCGTGTCGACGATCAGATGGTCTGCGAGGGTGAACTCTTGTTCTCGATCGTGTCTGACACGCGGCTGTTCAGGCTCGACGCGTCGATCCTCCACCTGTAACGCGATGCGGCAGCTCAAGCGCGACGTCGTCACGGCGCACGCCTCGGTCTCCATCCACCCGCTCGCGGTGGTGCACCCGGCTGCGCTGCTCGGTCGCGGCGTCGAGATCGGTCCGTTCTGCCTGATCGGCGAGCAAGTGCGCATCGGCGACGGCACCAAGCTGCTCTCCAACGTTATCATCAACGGGCAGACGTCCATCGGCCGCGAGAACGAGATCCATCCCTTTGCCGTCCTGGGCGGCACGTCACAGGACAAGAAATATCGCGGGGAGGTCTCGTTCGTCCGCATCGGCGACCGTAACGTCATCCGCGAATACGTGACCATCAATCGCGGCACCGGTGCAGAGACGGAAACGGTCATCGGCGACGACAATCATCTGCTCGCCGGCGTCCACATCGCGCATAACTGCCGCATCGGCAATCGCGTGGTCATGTCCAATCTCGCCAGTTTGGCTGGTCACGTGATCGTCGGTGACAACGCGAATATCGGCGGCATGGTCGGTGTGCACCAATTCGTGCGCATCGGGCGCACAGCGATGATCGGCGGCATGAGCAGGGTCGTTAAGGACATCCCGCCCTTCATGCTGGTGGAGGGAAATCCGACCTCGATCTACGGCCTCAACACTGTCGGTCTCAAACGCATCAATATGACCGCCGAAACGGTTGCGGAGTTGAAAGAGGCCTACCGGATCCTGTACCGGTCGAACCTCAATCTCACTTCCGCCCTCGAGCACTTGCGCGACAAGTTGCACACCGACGAAGGCCGCGAGCTCATCGCGTTCCTGCAAGAAGAGACTGATCGCGGCGTCCTCAAGCGTTGAACTACGCGCCGGCCGATCTCTTCTTCGTCGCCGGTGAGGCCTCAGGAGATCTTCAGGCATCGCTTGTAGCGCGGGCGGCGCGCGCGGTGCAGCCGGCGATCAGCATCGCGGCGTGCGGAGGGACGCGCTTGCGCGCGGCGGGCGCACGCATCGTCGTCGATTCGTCCGAGCTTGCGAGTATCGGTCCCTTGTCGGTGATCCCACGCATTCCGCTGTTGTACGGCATTTTACGCTGGCTCGACATCTCGATCCGGAAACGACCGCCGGGGCTGTATGTCGCGGTCGATGCCGGCGCGTTCAATCTGCGCCTCATACGACGGCTACGGCGAGCCGGCTATCGTGCGCCGATCGTCTACTATTTCCCGCCAGGCGCCTGGCTGGATGACACGGCGCAGGCAAAAAGAGTGGCAGAGACGAGCATGGCGCTCACGCCGTTTGCGCACCAACGGGATTTTTATCGGGAACATGGCCTGGCCATAGAACATTTCGGCCATCCGCTCGTCTCGGTGATCGCGCCGCGCATGACGCCTGCGGTCCGCGCGCAGCCGCTGATCGCGGTGTTGCCCGGCAGTCGAGCCGAAGAGGCGATGCGTCACACCGCGATCCTCGCACGTGCAGCTGCCGATCTCGCGCAGAGCGCAAATGCGAGCTTCGTGGCAGTGGCGGCGACGCAGCGGCGCGCGGCACAGATCCGTACCTTGTGGGAACGAGCAGGGGGTCCGCCAAGCCTCTCGATCAGCCATGAGGATGCGACGAAGGTGTTGGCGGATGTCGATCTGGCCTGGGTCGCGTCGGGAACTGCCGTGCTTGAGGCTGCGCTCGTCGGCGTGCCCCAGGTGGTGTTCTATGTCGTCTCGCCCGCGCAATTCCGGTTGGCAAAGCGATGGCTGCCACCGTCACTGCTCTCGAGCATCGCGTTGCCGAACTTAGTGATGCGCCGCCGCATCGTGCCGGAGCTCTTGCAAGACGATTTCACGCCGCAGCGTCTGCGCGAGGAGACGATCGCGCTGCTCGAGCACGACGATGCACGCGCACGCATGCGCGCCGGGTACGAGGAGCTGCGCCTTGCGCTCGGACCGCCGGATTCGCTCGAGCGAAACACGGCGTATATCGTCGAACAGATGGAGCGCGCGAAAGCTATGCGAACGCCGTGAGTGTCGTCGTCCTCTATCACACGTCGGACATCCACGCGCGACGAGGGTTCGGGCATCGGCTGGCGTCACTCGTCGAACCAGAAGCTGCACTCGTCGATTGCGGCGATGCGCTTGCCGGCTCGTCCGTGTTCTATGACACGAAGGAAGAGGTCATCGGGGAACTGGCGCAAGCGCCGTACCGTGCCCTCGCCGTCGGCAATCGCGAATTCCACTACTCACACCGTCTGTTCAAGTCGCGCGCACGGCGGCTGCCTGCGCCGCTGGTTTGTTCGAATCTCCTCGATCTCAAAGGGCGCGAGCCGCTCTTCGAGCGGGTGCTCATCATCTCGGTCGCGGGTGTCGCCCTGCGTCTGGTCGCGTTGCTCGTACCGCAGTACCGCACGGGATCCGGTTGGGAGCGCGTCTTCGGCTGGCGCTTTCTTTCGCCCGATGTCGCGCTTCGGGAGATGCTCGGCGCTGACGGCGCCTTGGGCGGTCCAGGCGGCGATGGCCTGCCCACTGTTGTGCTCTCACATCTGGGACTGCCCGCGGACAGGCTTCTGGCCGCGCGCTGGCCGATGCTCGCTGCGATCTTGGGCGGACATACGCATGACACGCTTGCCCAGCCGGAAATCGTCAATGGCGTTCCCATCGCGCACCCAGGTGCGTATGCCGAATATGTGGGGCGGATCGAACTCGACCTCGACGGCGGTGCTTCGCGACTCATATCGTATCGGCTATTACCACTCGTCGGCGCCGCATGATCGACGCAGCCGCCGTCGGGCCGGACATCCTTCTGGTCAGCAACGGCTTCGGTGAAGCCGCGATCGCGGGCTATATCGCGCGGGCGATTGCTGCGGACAACCCGAGCGCACGGATCGAGCATTTGTTGCTCGTGGGGCGAGCTGATCCAAGCGAGTGGCCACCGGCTGTCGGCCCGTCAGCGCACATGCCGTCGGGGGGACTCGTGACGTATTGGAACGTCCGCAACTTCGCACGCGATCTGCGCGCCGGGCTGGGTGGTCTCACCCTTGCGCAGTTCCGCTATCTCACGCGCCAGCGACAACGCGATGCGATCGTCGCCGTTGGTGACATCTTCTGCCTCGCGTTGTGCCTGGTCGCCGCGCGCTGCCCCACGGTTTTCGTGGCCACGGCGAAATCGGATCTCGTCGCGCCGCATTCACGGCTGGAACTCGCGATCGCTCGCAAGGCGATGGTGACGTTTGCTCGCGATGCTGCTACGGCGGCGAAGCTCAAGGCTGCCGGCGTCAACGCGACGTTCGCGGGCAACATCATGATGGATGGGCTCAACAGTACCGGTGCGCACTTGGGGGTGGCGCCGGGTGCGCTTGTCGTGGCTGTGCTGCCCGGCAGCCGCAGCGACGCCGGCTCGGCTCTCGGAGAGCAGATGCAGCGGTTGCGCGCATTTTCGCGATTGGCAAAAAGGGACGGGCATACGGTGCAAGCCCTCGTCTCGATTGCGCCGAGCGCGGACGAACACGAGCTTTGCCAAGCAGTGGAGCACCATGGCGTGCAGCTCGTCACGAGCGGATCGACGAGCGGTGTGATCGCAAGCGGCGCGGATGACGACCTGCAACTGTCGCTCGTACGCGGCGCTTTCGGTGACCTCATCGGGTGTGCGGACATCGTCTTCGGACAGGCGGGCACCGGCAATGAGCAAGCGGCTGGATCGGGCAAACCAGTGCTGGCTGCAGCTGTTGCAGGCGAAGACCCGAACAAGATGGGCTGGTATCGAATGCGCCAAAAAAAACTGCTCGGCGATGCGCTGCTCGTGTTGCCCGGTGAGCCGGATGTTTTCGCCGCGGAAGCACTGCGCTTGATCAACGACCCGGCTCGCATGGCGCATATGGCCGCCGTGGGTCGCGATCGCATGGGTCCGCCGGGCGGCGCCGCGGCAGTCGCGAAAGCGGCGCTTGCAATCGCTGCAAAGGAACAAAACACGTGAGCGAGCGCGGCGCTGCGTCCAGCGCGAGACCTTCCCGGTCTCTTGTTGCTGCCGGGCCATTTGCTGCGGCGGCGCTCGGGCCGCTCTTGCCGCTGCTCATCGTCTTTGCGGGGACGCTCCCGCCGACCGCCCCGCACGTCAATCGGACGTTCGCGATAGGACTCGCGTGCCTGACGGGCCTGGCCGTTGCGTGCAGCACGTGCGGCCTTCTCGTCGTCGGGGTCCGTCGATTTCCTCGGAAACTGTTCGCACCCTTGGCCGCCCTCGTCGCATCACAGTTCATCGCCCTGGTGTTCGCCATCGATCCGAAAGCCGGGATGTTCGGCGTCGGCTGCACGCTTGCGGGCGTCGTCGTGATGTTGGCAGCAGTGGAGACGCTTGGCGATGCAGGTGTGCGCCGCACGTTTTTGGCTTGTTACTTCATCTCCGCGATCGGGGCGACGGTGTTTGCCGCCGTCATCTCTCTTATGAAGCTGCCACCTGCCATGTTCGCCTACGAACATGGGCGCGCATCAGGCACGTTCTTGCAGCCCAACGAGTTGGCAGGATACTTGCTGTTTGTGATTCCACTCGGCTGTGCCCAGATAGCCGCACCGCGCTGGTTGCGGTCGCTGGGACTCGTTGCGGCAGCCACGGGAACCGCCGGTTTGCTGCTTTCGGTATCACGAGCGGCGATGGTGAGCCTTGCCGCAGGCTGCACCGTGTTCGTACGGCGGCTCGGACCACGAGCGCTCGTGGCCTACCTGCTCGTCGCCTTGCTTGCGCTTGGTGCTCTCGTGACCGTTTTTCGTAATGTGGCCCACGATCCCAGCGAGAACGCTTCACGCATCGCCGTCTGGGAAGGATCGCTGCGCATGGCGCAGCGTTTTGCGCTCACCGGCGTGGGACCATATAATTTCCATCTCGTCTACCCGTCGTTTCGGCCGCCGAGCACGGATGTCGATGAGCTCCATGCGCACGATCTGCCGTTGCACATCCTGATCGAGGATGGCATCCTCGGCTTAGCGTGTCTCACCTGGTTTGTCGTCGCCGCCGTGGGTCAGGCGGCACGCATCGGTCGCAGCATCCCCTCGGACGATCGCGAGCGGTCGCTGCTGTTCTGGGCGCTCGCTGCCGCTTTTGGCGCGACGGCATTGCAGAACATCGTCGACGTGGTCACGACTTTTTTGCTCGTCGTGTCGTGGCCGATGCTCGGCTTGCTGCTGTCACTCGAGCAAGGCGGCACATAAAGTGCCGCCTCTACATCAAGGACCAAATCCATGATCTCAGTGCAACAGTGCGGCGTGCTGCTCTTGGGAGCCGCAACGCTGTGGGCCTGTGGCGGCCAGGCGCACCCGCAGCCAACCCCAGCGCCATCGCGCTCAGCCGGTCCGCAGGGACCCGTCTACCACATCAGCGCACAGGGTACGGGCGGACGCCAAGTGGTCATCACCAACATCGTCGCCGGCGCTCCTGAGTACACGTTGCTTGCAGCGAACGTGATCTACTCGACCGATCTGCGCAAAGGGAGGTTCAACGATACAACGCTGCACTTCTATAAAGGAAGAAATGCGAGGCTGACGGTAACGGCCCCCACAGCCGTGGTGGATGAGGTGAGCCACAATGTGATGCTCTCTGGCGGCGTCCACGCGAAGACGGCATCCGGCGTCACGCTCACTTCCGACCGGATGGTGTACGATGACAGAACGAGGCTTTTGACCGCCACCGACCACGTCGTGGCCGTCGAGCCGGGAGGGAACATGCTCACCGGCCGCGAGGCGATCGCCGATCTCGATCTGCAGCAGATACGGCTGTTCGGGGCGCTGCCGCACCCATGAATGAGACCGAGCGCACGCGCGCAGCTGCAAAGGTCATCGACGTCCGCGCTCTCACCAAACGCTATGGGTCGCGCACCGTGGTGGATGAAGTGAGCCTGAGCGTGCGTGCGGGTGAGGTCGCCGGGCTGCTCGGCCCCAACGGCGCAGGAAAAACCACGACGTTCTATATGGTCGTCGGCCTCGTCCGGCCAAACGGCGGCCACGTCTTGCTGAGCGCCGATGACGGCAGCGCCACAGACATCACGCACCAGCCGATGCACATCCGCGCCCGCGAGGGCATCGGTTACCTCGCGCAAGAGACCTCGGTTTTCCGGCGATTGTCGGTGGCGGATAATCTGCGGCTCATCTGGGAGCAGCGCGGTGTCGACGATCAAGAACAAGAGCGCCGGTTGCCCCTGTTGCTCGAGGAGTTCGGGCTCGAGGCGCTCGCCGGAAGTTTGGCAGAAACGCTGTCCGGCGGTGAGCGCCGGCGCGTTGAGATCGCGCGCGCCATCGCCACCGATCCATCGTTTTTGCTGCTCGACGAGCCATTCACCGGCATCGACCCGATCGCGGTCGCTGACATCCAAGAGATCATCCGGCTGCTCAAGGCAAAAGGGCTTGGGATTTTGATCACCGACCACGCGGTGCGGGAGACCCTGGCGATCGTCGATCGGGCGTACATCCTCAACCGCGGTCGCATCGAAGTCTCCGGCACAGCAGCGGAAGTCGCCGAATCGCCGGTCGCGCGACAGTTCTACCTGGGAGAGAGCTTTCGGCTGTGAAGATCCTCGACCGGTACATGGTCACGGCGCTTGGTGGCCCATTCCTCTTCGGCTTGGCCGCATTCACATTGCTGTTCGTCGCCGGCGAATTGCTCAACATCGCCCGCCTGGTCTCCGAAGAGCACGCGAGCCTGATCGCGGCCGCGAAGTATTTCATCTACACACTGCCCGGAACGCTCGTGCTCACATTTCCGATGTCCATGCTGTTGGCAGTGCTCTTGGCCATGTCTCGGCTCTCAGGCGATTCAGAGATCACAGCGATGCGCGCAGGTGGCGTGAGCCTGTATCGGATCGCAGCGCCGCTCGTCGCCGTCGGCGCTGCTGCGTCACTTGTGGGGCTCGGGTTTCAGGAGCTCATCGTGCCGACCGCAAGCGCGAAAGCTGCGGACATCCTGCGCAGCGAGATCCAGTCGGGCGGCACGAACATCCTTTCCAATCAGATGGTCAACACGGTGTTGCCCAACGGCGACCGTCAGCTGACCATGGCCCAGGGCTTCGATCCGCACAGCGACGAATTGCAGAACACGACCATAGAAGTTTTCCGGGGTACGACGCCGATGTCGCTGCTCTTCGCACCGCGGGGCGCCTACCACGGCGATACGTGGAAGTTCTACGACGCCACGGAATTTGTGCTGACTCCCTGTTGCGAGCGCATCGACAATCCTGAGCTCGCCATCGACATCGGCGCGGATCCGACACAACTCGTCGACTTGCAGCGCGCGCCGGAGGACATGAGCCGTTCGGAAATCCGTCGTCTGCTGCGCAGCGGCGTGAAGACGACCGACGCCGGCCGCTACGCCCGGCTGCTCGTCACCTATCACAGCAAACTGGCGCGTCCGTGGGCGAGTCTCGTGTTCACGCTGCTCGCGATCCCGCTCGGCATCCGGCCGCAGCGTTCATCGTCGGGGGCGGGCTTTGGGATCAGCATCGCCATCGTGTTCGCATTCTACGTCGCGACCACCATGTGCCTCGCGATCGGGCAGTCGTTCCCGGCGACGAGCCTCGCCATGGCGTGGCTGCCGAACGTGGTCTTCAGTGCAGCCGGCGTCTGGATGTTGCGTCAGGCGGCACAAGTATGAGCATCGCGGCTGCCCTCGTGCTTGACGTTCGCGGCGTCTTGACGATCGGTATGATGGTGCTGGTCGCAGGCGTCATCGCCTATATCGGCGACCGGGTCGGCCACGTCGTTGGCCGCCGCCGCATGACGTTGTTCGGTTTGCGGCCCCGGTACACGAGCACGATCTTCGCCGTCGGTTTCGGTATGCTCATCGCGTTGCTGGTCATCGCCGTCGTCTCGCTCGTCTCGCAAGAGGCGCGGCAGGCGCTGTTCTCCATCAACCGTCTCAACGAACAGATCAACACGCTGACCGCGGAACGTGACGCGCTGCTCCAAGACCCCGTCGTGTTGCGCGCGGGCGAACCGCTGACGCCGGCGTTCATCGTCCGATCAACCGACTCAGCGCCGGAGATCGAGAAGCGGTTGGCGCTGCTGTTCCAAGGCGTGGCCAATCTCTCACGCAACTATCCCGTGCTGCCTTATCGAACGAGCGCCAACAGCGCCGAGGCACGCGCGAAAATCGAGCAGACCGCGCGCTATATCAAGTCGCTCGATCCGGTCTCAGCGATCGTTGTGCCGGTGGCCGGCGAGAATATCTTCCGAGGTGGCCCGTGGAAGTTCTCGTTGAACGTCTACAAGAATGCATTGCTCTATCGCCGCGGCGAGATTATCGCGTCGGTCATGGTCCGCAACGGCAAAGATCTGAGCGGAGACCAGGCTGCGCTCTTCAGCCTTAATACGGCGATCAGCCGCAGCGCGGTGGATCATGGCATGCCGCCGATGCTGGCCGACAATCCGACGACACCACCGGATGTCTTCAATCGTGCGGTCGAGCGTCTCACCGCGACGAGTGGCCCCGCGATCGTCAATGCCGTGGCGGCCAACGATATCTACGCGCAAGGGCCGCTGGCGACGGAACTCACCGTGGCTGCACGGTAGCGGCGTGCGCCGTGAGCGACGGAAGATACGTGGGCATCGATCCAGGGACGTCGAAATGCGGCTATGCTGTGCTGTCAAGCGCCGGCGAACGTCTAGCACTTGAGGTGATCCTGGCCGAGCAGTTGTTGGCAAGAGTGGCAGTAGACGTGGCCGCAGGGGTGCGAGTGGTGTGCGTCGGCGACGCAACGCGGTCGCGCGATGTGCTGACGCGGCTGCGCGCGCAGTGGCCCGAGCTGCGGATCGAGCTCGTCGACGAGCGCAATACCAGTCTGCAAGCGCGCCGCCGGTATTATCAAGATCATCCGCCCCGGGGGATATTGCGCTTTGTGCCGCGAGGCTTGCTCGTGCCTAAGACGGCACTGGACGGCTACGCCGCACTGCTCATCATCGAACGTTTTCTCAGCGTGCGAGGCCAAGAAGAGCGGGATCCCAGCGCCTGAGGCGCCGTGAACACACGGTCCAAAGGGGAGCTGGTCGGGACCTGCCGAAGTCACTCAACGGGGCGTCCGCATGACGGAACGCCGTGTTCAAATGCCACTGAGCGCACAGCCCAGCGTGCGAACATAAGGTATCATATGTCTATGGAGGGCCTTCGTCTGCGGCAGCACATCAGCAGCGCGCTCGGTGCACTGCTCGGTGTGATTGCAGTGTGCCTCGCCGCGCCTGCCAGCGCAACGCCCGTCGCGGCCCTTATCGCGCCGCTGACGTCTTCGACGCAGGCTGCTGCAGGCATGGACGCAAGCGGCGTGCAGATCTCGCGCGTCTTCGAGGCTCCCGCCGACAACGACATCGTCAGCTTTTCAAAGGCAGCGTCTGACGCGACGTCCGTGAGCAGTTCTGTCTTCGGCTTTTCCATGGCCTTGCCGCTACCGGCGGTCGACCAAGCCACGACGCACGTCTTCGGTTTCTCGAGCGCTTCCCAGACGCCAACCACGCCCTGGAGCCCGACCGCCGGCTCCCAAACGCTCGGCATGCAGCTCGATCTCGCGGGCGGCGCCCAGGCGACCTTCAGCATGCAAAACGACGCGGGATCGTTGGGTGCGTTTTCCGCTCCGAGCCAGCAGCCTGCAGTTTTCGCGTTCTTTAACTTCCCCGAAAAGAGCACCGGCCTCGATCTTCGACCGTTCGGCCCGGCCGACGCGGCGACAGCTCCGGCGCTGACGGCACCTGCCACCACCGCGAACGTGCTTTCGTCGCCGTTGATCGGTGCGTTGTCGGCGCAAGGACCGTTCTGGTATAACGAGTCGTCGACGCCGACGAAGGGTACGTCACTTTCACTAACGCTGCCGTTCCACTTGGCGCGGATCCCCGTCAAGGTGCATCTCGGAGAGCAATCCCTCACTGACGTGCCGACAAGCTCGTTGGCGACGCAGATCCTGGGTCCGGCGTTCGCCTCGTCAGCGATGCAGTACAACGCGGTCACGGGTGGCGTCAGCGTTGCGCTGCCGGTGCTCAGCCGGCGCGCAACCGTGAGCCTTGATGGACTGTACGAGACGCTGCAAGGCAGTCAGGCGCCGTTTAACCTCGTTCCCTACGCGATGCAAGCCGGTGGATCGTCCACTTCGCCAGGAGCAGTGATCTTCACGCCGGCGAATGGGCTGCAGAATTACGCCGGTGCGGCGTCGGTCGCGTTGCCCGTGACCCCACGGTTGACCGTCAAGGGCACCTTCTCCGAGCAGGTCTCGGGGAACGTCGCGCTCGACGCCCTGACGCAGACGCTGACCCAGCACCAAACCGGCTATAGCGGCGGCGTCGCCTACAACTTCCCGAAGACGAATTCATCGATCGAATTCTTCTCCAACCGCAGCGTTTCCACGGACGAGAACCTGCCGAACTACAACATGACGCAGAGCAGCCAGAACCTGTACTTCAGCGTCAAGTTCTAACCCGAGCGCTCGCACGAACATCCCTCGCGCCGCACCCGTCATCGTCGTGGTGCTCCTCGTCGCGGCTATCGCTGTGTGCTGGCGGCCGCTTCTTGCATGGTGGGCGGACGATGCGGGGAATCGAGCGCTCGCGCGCGGGCAGATGACCGGCGCGCTTGCGTGGTTTGCGCAATCCTTAGGCCTAGAGCCCGGCTGGCGGATGGCGCATGAGGATCGTGGGCGAGCGCTCTTGGCGCGTGATCCGCGATCGGCCCTCGTCGAATTCGACTATGCCGCTTGCGGTGCGCCTTGCGATGCAGAAGCCGGAGATGCGCTCGTCGGCATGGGCAGGCCGGATGAAGCCGTCGATCGTTACGTGCGTGCGCATGCGGCCGAGCGGGTGTTCGCAGCGGCGCGCGATCTCGCACGAGCGGGGCGCTACGATGCCGCTTTGCGTCTCGTGCACGGACTGATCGCCCAGCTCCATGACGATTTTCTCGAGCGCTCCGACCTTGCCGCATCGTTCGCCACGCTTGGCTTGCTAGAGCTCGATGCTGCCGCGACCAAGCCGCGACAAGCGAGGGCGTTGCGGTCACAGGCGATCGCGGATTACGCGACGGCGTCGCGGCTCTCGCCGTTCAACGAGGGTTACCTGCTCTCGCTCGCATCCGCGCAGATGCAGTTCGGCGACCGGCGAGCTGCGCGCACGGCATACGAAAAAGTGCTCGAGCTGCATCCCCATGAGCCCAACGCGGAGACGGCGTTGCATTCCTCGATGGGCGCCGGCGGGTCAGATCAATAAGCTCGATAAAACGGCTGCGCGTCGCCGTGGAGACCCAATTCGCGCGCGGCACACCAACCGGGCTTGGCGTCTACGCAAAGGCGCTCACCCACGCGCTTGCAGGACGGTCTGATGTCGAAGTAGTCGAACTGCATGATCCCCGCTTTGACGTGTGGCGATTTGATCGCCGCGTGTACTGGGATCAGATCCGGGCTCCGCAGCTGGCTGCAGCTGCGCAGGTGCAGGTGGTCCATTTCACCGGCGGCACGCTGCCCTTGCGGCCCCCGCATCCGTGCGTGCTGACCGTGCATGACATGGCGTGGCTCCGCGGCGCCGTGCAAGGGAGATCCTACTCGCGGATGTATTTCGGCGCGTTGCAGCGGCGTCTCGTGCGGCATGCCGATGCGATCGCCACCGACACGGCGGTCGTACGCGATGAGATCCTTTCGCTGTTGCAGCTTCCGCAGACACAGGTGTCCGTGTGCGGCTGCGGTGTCGACGGCGCATGGTTTGGCCTTGTGCGCCGCGTGGCCGAGCCGCCGTATCTGCTCTACGTCGGCACCGTGGAAGAGCGCAAAGATCTCATCACGGCCGTCCGCGCGCTGGCGCAATTGCCCGACGTGCGGCTTGTGAGCGCTGGACCGCAGACAGGATACGCAGCTCGCGTGCGCGCGGCAGCCGAGTCAGCAGGTGTCGGCGAACGCGTGACGCTCCAAGGCTTCGTCGATGAGGCGACGCTGCGTGCGCTCTATAGCAGTGCAATCGCGCTTATCTTTCCGTCGCGTTATGAGGGTTTTGGTCTGCCCGCCTTGCAGGCGCTGGCCGCAGGCTTGCCAGTAGTCGCCTCAGACCTGCCGGTGCTCCGTGAAGTGCTTGGCGATTGGGCGCTCTTCGCGCCCCCGGGTGACGCACGTGCATTCGCGCAATGCGTGCGCTCCATCATGGAAGGTGGCCCGAGAATAGAAAAACAGACGATGGGTGGGCGCGTACATGCCGAGCGGATGCAGTGGCCCGAGGTTGCCGATCGCCTCGTGCAGCTCTATCGCTCCGTCACAGAGCCGTCCTAGAAAAAGGAGCGCCGTTCATCGTCGATGACCGGCGCTTTTGTGCAGATCCAGGGTTCGGGCCGACCGCCTAGCGCAACACCACGATCTTGTTCGCCACGAAGGTGGCACCCGACCAATAACCATCCACGTGGACGATCATGCTTGGGGTGAGCGTGATGCCGACCGGCTTGATGATCGTGCCGTCGTGCAATGCGACCGGATAGAAGTCGTCGTGGATGCGAATGGTCATGTGGTACGGCACGAAGCCTGTCACGACACCTTGCAGGTTATACGCACCAGCGTAGCGGTCATCGGGGTCATACGACACCACGGCGGGTGCGGGCTCGTAGATGACCGTCGGCGGCGGTCCATACCGGTAGACGTAGATGCGTTCGGCATTGGCGGGCGCAGCGAAAGCTGCCAGAAGCGCCAGATAGCCGACGAAGACGAACAACTTGCGATGCATGACGGAAACCCTCCTCAGTGCGGTCCTCACCCATAGCCTAACCGCTACAGCCCGTGACCGCATGAAAGGCAGCTTGAGCTCGCGTGAAGCCTCGGTGAGAGATGAGCGGCCAGCGTGCCTGCGGAAATGCCCGACATCGCCACCACAAGAGACGATGGAGGTATGCATGTCCAAACCATCCGGGCGCAGCTTGCTGTTGCTGGCCTTGCTCTTTGCGCTTGCAGTGATGTCGCTCACACCGCCCCATATGACGGTAGCGCAGACGGCTGACGCGCAGAGCAAGGTCCAACAGCTCAAGGCCGCGATGGCGCGCAACCAGCAGAGGCTCGCCCAATACACGTGGCAAATGGAGCAGACGATCGCCGTGAACGGCGACGTCAAGAGCTCCGAGCTCTTCCAAGAGGTCATGGGTCCGAATGGACAGCCGGCGAAAGTGCCCCTAACCGCGACGCCGTCGCCAAGCGGTCGCAGATTCGGGATCCGCCACCGCATGACCGAAGACTACGAAGCGTACGGAAAACAGATCGCAGCGCTCGCGCAAAGCTACGCGCAGCCGAGTCCCGGCCGGCTCCAGCAGCTGTACGCGCAAGGCAACGTCTCGGTGAAGTCGGGCGGCGGCCCCGGTCTTGTGTCGATCGTCGCGACCAACTTCGTCAAATCCGGCGATAGCGTGACCTTCACATTCAACCAGACACAAAAAGCGTTGCTCGGCGTCAATATCGCAACGTACAATAGCGCTCCGTCAGATACGGTAACCATGAACGTGTCCTTCGCACGCCTGCCGGATGGCACGTCGCACGTCGCTTCCGCGACCATCAACGGGCAAAGCAAGAACATGGTCATCACTCAAACCAACATGAACTACCAGAAGAAGAGCTAATGCAGGGGTGCGACTGCTCGTCGCACCCTTTAATAGATCGCGCTTGACAAATTCCACGTGCCGCCGGGCGGCGGCTGCGACCCGAAGCTCACGCGCACAGGGTACGACGAGCCGCCCTCCGGCATGGTCACGACACTGACCCGCCGGTAGCCGTTGGCGGGCACCGGGAAGACGCGGAGAAGTGCGGGCCGGCCGACATCCACCGGATGCAATTCGATGAGCTGCCCATCCACGAGAAAGGTGCCGGTTGCGCGGCCACCGCGCGGCTCGAACCACATGCCCACGCGGGCGTCGTTGGGCGTCGGGTTCATGAGGGTCAACGTCGCTGATTGCTTGACGCCATAGTCGCCCCCGAGCACTTCGCCCTGCACCAAATTCGGCAAGGGCAGTTTGCCGATCGTCAGCGTGGCAGGATCGTTGCCGACCGAATAAGCGATGTCATAGAAGAAGTCGGGCACCGAGTACACGCCGCGCGCGTGACGGACCGCGCTCGACAGCAGCGTATCCGAGATCGGTCCGACCGGGATCTCCGACGCGTCTTGCACCACCACGGCGACGCGCACCCCGCTGCCGGACACGACCCGAAGCTGCATGATGCCGCTGACGAGTGTCCCCGGTGCCATGATCTGATCGGAGATGTTCACGGTCGCGCGCGGCGGCACTTCGAAGATCTGTCCTTCTCCGCCGGCCTCGCGCACGAGATAGCGCTTGGTCGACTCGTGGCCGACCGCGAGGATATTCGGGCTTGGGCCTGCCACGCCGGCGACAAGCTCTAAAAAACTCGAGGTGAGTTCGTTGTTCTGCGCTTTGACGACCACGCGCCGCGGAACGGACGTGCCGCTGTTGTAGTGGTAATAGAGCAGGCGCGCCGGCTGCGCGAACGTCACGTCTGCGTAGAACAAGGTGCCGTTCTCGGTCAGCGTTTCCGGAAAATCCGACACGAACAGGTTCTTGGGCGGAATGCGCGGCTGCGCGAGATTGGTGACGGTCACCGTGACGTCTTGGTGGTAAGGAGCGTAGCCCGGCCCCGTGATCGAGAGTGGCACGACCACCGTCACCGCTTGATCGGCCGTCAATTCGCGGTTGCCGCGCACTTGTTCGGCAAGCGCCGTGACCTTCGCGCCCGTTTCCGGATAGGCGACAAGAGCAGCTGCAGCTGCCGCGGCCTCAGCGACGTATCGAGAGGATGCCGGGTCGCCGGTGATGGTCACCGCCGTCGATGTGTAGGCTTTGCCCGCGTACGCCTGCACGGTCACCGAGAGGCTTGCAGTCAGACCGAATTCATCCGTGGCCGTGATCGTCGTCGTTCCCGGTCGCAGGCCCGTGAGATCGATCGTGCGGTCGATGGGATTGAACACAGCACGCACGACATCTTGATCGAATCCGGAGAGCATGAGGATGCCGCTCGCCGGAGCTTGGACGCGCACCGACGTGGCGCGCCCCATGATGAGATATGCAGAGGCCTGTTCGAGCTGTACGGGCACGGGCGACGGTGGGGCGATGATCGCAGGCGGCGAGGGCGACACTTCCACCCCGGGCGACTGCGTCGCGCTCGGTGCGCTGCCCAAGGGGGTTGGGCTTTGCTCCAGCGGTTGCACCGATGCTTGCGGCGAGGGCGAGGGGGTCGCGACAGCGTCGGCCGCGCGAGGCTGCAACGCCCGTGGCGTGCCGGCTTGCGCAGCAAGCGATGCGGCCAAAACAAAAACGGCGCAGAGCAACCATCGTGCTCGCGCCGCCGCCCTTGACGCCGACATCAGGCTATTTGCTGCTCTTCTCGGTTGACCGCCGTCGCTAACAGCGTCTTGTAGCCATGACTCGGAAACAGCACGGTGACGAGGTCGCGTTCCGACCGCTCGACCGTCCCCTGGCCGAACTTCGGATGGTGCACGATATCGCCGATGCGGAATTCCGCCGGGTCGTCACTGGCCACGATCGCCTCACCACGGGCCAGCGCGGTGCGGCAGTTGTCGCACGCGCCACAGTTGGTATGCGAGTACTCCTCGCCGAAATAGTTGAGGATGAATTTACGGCGGCAGCTGCGCGTTTCGCAGTACTGCAACATCATGGCCAGCTTGCTCTGATCGTACGACTTCTTGGTCTCGTAGCTAGCGAGGTTGAGCGACCGGTCCACGTGTTTTTTGATGGCCGGTGGGATGCCGTACGTTCCCTTTGAGACGTTGTGGATGAAACCGCCCTTTTTGAGCAGCGCCAAGATCACTTTGAGCTTGGTCAGGGGCAGTTGCGAGATCTTGCGGAGGTCGGTCAGCGACACGCCGTTGTCCTGACTCTCGAAGTACTGCAAGGTGCCGAAGACCTTTTGCACCTCTTCGACATCCGGGTATTTCCCCGTCAAGAAATAGTTCTGCACGCGCGTGTCGCTTTGGCGGTAGAGCAGAAGGCACAGCGACTCGTTGCCGTCGCGTCCTGCGCGGCCGGCCTCCTGCGTATAGGCCTCGACGCTGCCGGGCAGATCGTAATGGATGACGAAGCGGATGTTGGCCTTGTCGATGCCCAAGCCGAAGGCGTTGGTGGCGACCACGACTTTGACGTTCTCGTTCATGAAATGGTCGTGCACGCGGTCGCGCTCGGCCTTCTGCAGTTTGCTGTGATAGACATCGGCCTCAATGCCTAACTCATCGCGCAGATATTCGGACACCGCGTACGTGTTCTTGATCGTCGCCGTGTAGATGATCCCGAGGCTATCGCGCAGTTCGCCCGTGAGCTTGCTGCGAAGCACGCGCAGCTTGTCCTCGTCGCTCGTGGCTCGCGCCACTTCGTAGACGAGGTTGGGCCGGTCAAAACCTCGGACGATCGGCTTGGCATTGGGGATGCCGAGCTGGGTCACGATATCCTCGCGCACCGCAGGTGTAGCTGTGGCGGTCAAGGCGAGGACGGTCGGGTGCCCTAGGGCCGCGATGACGCGCCCTAAATTGAGATAGGCAGGGCGAAAATCATGGCCCCACTGCGAGATGCAATGTGCTTCGTCGACGACGAATAGCGGGATGTGCAGCCGCTTGAGCACGTCAACGAAGCTCTCATCCTCCAGGCGTTCGGGCGTGACGTAGATGAGCTTGAGGTTGCCGCGAGCGATCCGCTCTAGATGCGAGACTTCTTCCTCGTCCGTCAACGTGCTGTTGAGCGCGATGCTGCCCGAAATGCCCGCATCGGCCAGCATATCCAGTTGGTCCTTCATGAGCGCAATGAGCGGCGAGACCACAACCGTCGTGCCCGGCAGCAACAGCGCGGGCAGCTGGTAGCATAGCGACTTGCCGGCGCCCGTGGCTAGGATCGCGAGGGTGTCTTTGCCTTCCAGCACGCGATTGATGACGTCTTCTTGCCCCGGATAGAAATGTTTGTATCCGAAGTGCTGTCGCAGCGCCTGGTTGAGGTCTATGTCAGCAGACATGACGACGGTGATGATGACCTTCCTATGGGGTAACTACGGTGGCCGGCGTTGTTTCAATGCCGCAAGGCTGGCGGTGTATATATGCCGCGAGCCGCGAGGACGATTGCTGACCGTGCTGCTTTCGCTCGTACCCTGGTTTTGCTCGCTTGAAACCTACGGTCCGCCGGCGGCGTGGTCCTTCAATCTAGGAAAGGTTTGTAAAACGACAGAAACTTGAGACGCCAATGCCCGAAGCCACGCCGTCCAGCGCCGGTTTGACGCTGTACCGAAAACACCGTCCCCAGGCGTTCGACGACCTTGTCGGTCAGCCGGCAGTCGTCACCGGTCTGCAGGCCGCCGTCAAGAACTCTAGAGTTGCACATGCCTATCTCTTCGCAGGACCGCGCGGCACAGGCAAGACCTCGGCTGCACGCATCCTTGCCAAGTGTCTCAACTGCCAGCGCGGCGGGCCGCGACCTGACCCGTGCGGCGAGTGCGACGCCTGCCGCTCGATAGCAGAAGGCACTGCGTTCGACGTCATCGAGATCGATGCCGCGAGCAACCGGGGCATCAACGAGATCCGGGAGCTGCGCGAACGCGTCAAGTTCGCGCCGGCGCAGTTCCGCACCAAGGTCTACATCGTGGACGAGGTCCACATGCTGACGGCCGAGGCGTTCAACGCGTTGCTCAAGACGTTGGAAGAGCCGCCCCCGAACGTCGTCTTCGTGCTCGCGACCACTGAAGCGCATAAGGTCCCGCCCACCATCCTGTCACGCGTCCAGCGTTACGAGTTCCGGCGCATGCAGCCGGCGGATATTTTGGAACGTTTGGAGGCGGTCGCGAAAGACGAGCGGATACCGGCACAGCGCGAAGCGCTGCAGCGGCTGGCATTTCTGGCTGACGGCGCGATGCGCGACGCGCTCGTGCTGCTCGAGCAGGCACGCGGTTTTGCGGGCAAGGGTGCGATCGATGACGCCGTGCTTGACGCTGCCTTCGGCGCGCCCGTGTATGACGTCGTGGAGCAGATGGCAGATGCCGTCGGCGAATCTGATGCTCGCGCGGTGCTTGCATCAGTCGCCGAAGCGGTGGACCGAGGCACGGATCCCGCGTGGCTTGCCAAGGAGCTCTTGCGCTGGTTCCGCCTCGCGTTGCTCGCGCAAGTGAGCCCGCAGGTGCTAGCGCTCGAGGTACCACCCGAAACTGCAGCGCGCATATCGGCCAAGGCGGCGACGCTGGCACGTTCGCGCCTGCTCGCAACCTTGCGCTCGCTTTCCGAGGCGATCGCACAACGCTACTCGGCGCAACCGCGCATCGATTTGGAATTGGCGTTGCTCCGCGTCGTCATGCCGGCGGACGAACTTTCCTTGCAAGCGATTTCCGACCGCCTGCGAGCCCTCGAGGAGCGCACGGCTCCCCGCGACGGCTCACCGCCTCCCGTCTCGCCGGCGCCGTCGGCAAAACGTCCTGTCGTCACGAGCGGTCCGGCGCGCAAATCCAAGGAGCGCAGCGCGAGCACGGATGCGCAAGCCGCCATCGCGCAGGCGGAAGTGCCGGCGCCGGAGGCGGCTGAGATGCTGAACGTCTCCAAGCTTCGGGCATTGTGGCCGCACGTTATCAGCGCGGTCAAAGAGCGCTCAAAACCGTGTTATGGGCACCTCGAGCATGCGACGATCGTCGATGCGAGCGCTCAGACGGTGACGCTCGGCGTCCCCTCGAAGTTCAATCGCGACCTGCTCGCCGAACCTGCTATGAGCAGCGTGATCAGCGCTGCTATCGGCGAGGTCGCCGGCGCGTCGGTCGGTGTGCAATGCGTCGTGGTCGCGGGCGCGCAGACTCAGACGAGCGTCGCGGGCGTGGATGCAGGGGCTTTTGCGCTTGCGGAATCGGTGCTCGGCGCCGACCTGTTCTAGGGTTCACACGACTCGCAGCATCGAAAGTTGAAGGACGCGATGATGAACCAGCAACAACTCATGCAGCAGGCCCGTAAGCTGCAAGCACAACTAGCCAAAATCCAAGAAGAGCTCGGGCAAGAACATGTCGTCGGCACCGCGAGCAGCGGCGCAGTCGAAATAACGCTGAACGGTCACGGCCAGATCGAAAGCGTCAAGGTGTCGCCGGCCGCCGTCGATGCCAACGACAGGGAGATGCTGGAAGACCTCATCGTCATCGCCTTCAAAGACGCGCAGGCCAAAGTTGCTGAGCTCTCGCAGTCGCGTATGGGACCGCTCGCAGGCGGTCTCGGTCTTCCGGGAATGTGAATTCGGCTTGGAGCACCTCGCGCCGCCATTGTCGGCCCTGATCGGAGAGCTCGAGAAGCTCCCGACCGTCGGACCGAAGACCGCCGCACGTCTTGCCTTTTACCTGCTGTCCGCCAGCAAGGAAGACGCGGCCGCGCTCGCGCGCGCCATCGTCGAGCTCAAAGAGAAGGTGCGCTTTTGCAGCCACTGCTTCTCGCTGACCGAATCCGACCCGTGCGCTATTTGCAACGACGCGCGCCGCGATGGAGCGGTCATCTGTGTCGTCGGGGAAGCCAAAGACGTGTACGCGATCGAGCGCACCATGAGCTTCCGCGGCCGTTATCATGTCCTGGGCGGCCTCATCTCACCGATCGAAGGCATCGGCGTCGACAAGCTCAAGATCCAAGAACTGCTGGATCGCGTGAGGGCTGAAGATACAAAAGAGATCATCATCGCGACCAACCCCAACGCCGAAGGAGAGTCGACCGCGCTCTACCTCGCGCGACTGCTCACGCCGCTCGGCGTGACGGTGACGAGACTGGCGTACGGCTTGCCGATCGGCGGCGATCTCGATTATGCGGATGAGGTGACGCTGTCGCGTGCGCTCGAAGGACGCCGCGCGCTCTAAGAGCCCCGTCCGTTGACGAACCTGGTTACGGTTTGCGCAAGCGGGGCAGAAAACGCTGGGTGAATTCTTTGGCACGCTCGGTGGCCTCGCGGTAGAGCGCACCGACGGCACCGGGCGACATATGCGCGCCTGTTTCGTAGTAATGTGAAGCTGCTTGGCCGACGACAAGCGTGCCGGCGTAGGCGACGGCCGCTTTGATCGGGATGCCGGCGATGGGGATGAAGCCGACCGCCTCACGGGCGAGCGCCCGCCATCCATAGCCGCCCCCAACAACGGGAAGCAGCTCCAAGATGCGCGCGAACTCCGCTTTCTTGCCATATGCGGCAGCGATGCGCAGCAGCATGCGCATCTGCAATGCGGTGATGGCGATCGTGTCGCCGGCCGACGCGATACCGCCCGTGATGAGGCCGAGCACGGGGATGTGGTCCGCGATCGCAGAGGCGGCCGCGATCTTCAAGCTGTTCATGGCGCAGTCCATGGTCAGCCGCGCCGCGACGATGGGACGAAAGGCCGGCACGGCAGCCGCGAGCGCGATTTCATCACCGCGGTAGACGTGCACGATGTCGGGGAGCATGTACTTGCGCAACTCTGCAAGCACGATCGCGCTGCACTGGTACACCGCCGCCGTGCCGGGCGACGGTTTTGTGCTCGCGGGCATGGTCGCCAAACGTCCCTCATCGAAAGCGCCTTCGCCCGTGCGCACGACGAACACGGCAAACGGCAATCTGGCAAGATCCGATAGCGCGCCGTTGGTCGACTCCGCCTCTGGGCAATAAACGACCGCGCGCACAGATCCAGCCGTGATCGCGTCGTCAAGCGACGGCACCATGATGAGCACATCAGCCTGGGCTGGTCCAGCCGCCGTCAGGGCCCCGATGAACTCCTCGCGGCGTGCGCCGCAAACGGCAAGGCAGACCCGCTTGCGCGCTTCTTCGTCGACTGCTTTAAGGTCGACGCGACGCCGGACATGCGTGATCCAGGCGGCAGGCGTCGCCGCTCTCTTGGGGTCAGGCGCGCTCACAGAGCGCGTGGGTCACATAGCGGCCGGTTTTTCAACATAGCCCTCGTAGATGATGCCCAGGATGATCTCGAGGGACTCTTGCGACAGATGCTTGTCGACTGCGATGTCGATGACCGATTTGCCGGTCGCCCGTTCCTCGTTGATCACCGTGCTCACGGGAACTTTTTCTTCAGCCGCAAGCCAGGTCGCCGCGGTGATATCACCTGCCGACAACCCAAGCCGCACGGACTCGTCGTAGGTGGGAACGTCGGCGCCGAGCCGCTGTTGGATCACTTTGGCAAGCGTCTCGTAGCGTGCTCGCGAGACGCCCACACCGAGCATGGTGATCCCGCTCGTCAGCTGCCGAGCTTGTGCGTTGAAGTAGAAGGTCTGCGCGGTCTCGGCGGCTACTGCCGCCGCATCGAGGGCGGTGATCGCCGCCTGGGCGTATGGCCGCAGCTGCTGGGCGGTGCTGGGCGAGAGATCGCCACCGAAATCGAGCTGCGCGCGGTCGAACTCGCGGAAGAAGTCATCAAGGGGGGCAAGCGACTGGTAGCCGAGCGCGACTGCTCCGCGGGCCGCGGTCACGCTCGACACCAAATCGTTCTGCGAGGTGGTGAGATGCTGCAAGAGGTCCGGATAAAACGGCAGCAGCTCGAGGTCAGTCGAGGTCAGCGTCTTGCGATGCAGCGGCGCTTGCATTTCGTTGAGCGTGCTTTCGACGTCTTTGAGCATGCCCGGTGAATTGGTCATGACCGCGTCGCTCTTGTCGAACACGATGTCGAGGTCTTTCGCCATGTGCGAAAGGTCCTGCATGGCGCCCTCCAGCCTGCTCCCCGGCCGGATATTGACGTTGCTCAGGTTGGGGAACTCATAGGACAAGCTTTGCAGTCGTGCATCGAAACGATGCAAGTCATCTCGGCCGAGCTTGATCCGGTCGTCGAGTGCGGCTTGCGTCTGCTTCGTGAAGGTGGACGCCGCCTGGAGCTGCTCGATAAGCGGGCCGACGTTGGGATTGAGCAGCCTCGTGCCGGGCGCGGTCGATTTCGGCATCAGGGCGAGTTCGTGCTGCGCCGCGCCTTGCGCGGTCGCGTTGCTGGCGTGCGCTGCCTTGGCTAAGGCTTGTTGTCCCTCGATGTAGTCGCCCAGCGCGAGGTCGTCTTCGCCTTCATGCAACAGCGCGAGCTCGTTGTCGGGGATTTTTGGCATCACCATCGAGTCTATCTTATACAGCGAGTACGAGAAGCGGCCTTCACTCTCGTCGTGGATCGACTGCTCGAGCAGTGTTTGGGGTGTCGCTTGCGTGAACTCAGGGTAGCCTTGCAGATGCGACAGGCGTGCGCTCGTGTCGGGGTGCGTCTCGAAATATTTGTTGAGCAGGTCATTGCCCTCTTGATCCTGCTGACCGAGGCGCTTCATGAACGAGAGCATCGCATACGGATCGTAGCCGGCTCGCGTCATGAGCAAGAGCCCATACTGGTCGGCTTGGAGTTCGTCAATCCGCGACATCTTGTAGATCGACAGATCGTTGATGAGGCTCCCGAAACGATACATGAACGGCGAGACCATGGCCAAGACGCCCATGATGACGTTGAGGATCTGGGCCTTGGCGTTGAGGGTAATCTGGTGCCGGCGTTCGACGTGCCCAATCTCGTGACCGAGCACGCTTGCCAGCTCATCATCCGAGTTGACGAAATTCAGCAAGCCGTAATTGATGTACACAAACCCGCCCGGCAGGGAGAACGCATTAATCTCGTTGGTATCGATGATCTTGAAGGTGTAATTGATGTCCGGGCGTGCGCGATACTGCGCGAGGTTTGACCCCACGGAATTGACCCAGTTGTTGAGGATCGGGTCTGAGACGATCGCATTCTCGCGGTCGACCTCAGCGGCCGCTTCCTGCCCGATGCGGATCTCGCTCTGGGTGGAGACTGCACCGGCTGGTCTGGGCATCATCGTCACGAGCATGCTGGCCAACAGCACCAGCGCAATGCCGCGGCTTATCGATCTCTTCATGATGGCTGCTCCCCGGTGGACACCGCCCTGTGCAAACACCGGCTCTTCAATGGGATGGTACGGAAGAATTTGCGACGGACCACGAGTGGGTCCCTGCGGCGGCACTCAGAGGTCTTTCAGCAATATGCACATTGTTGTCCACAATCTATGCACCGGCGCTTCCACAAGGGAAAACCGGACCGTCCGCAAAGCCCGAGCGAAGAGGCACCACGTGCAGATCAAAGGTACAAAATCAGGCCTCTTGCTCCATATGCATGAACGGCCGTTGACGCCCGTTGTCAGCAAGCTGCGCGAACGGCTCGGGGCGCTGCCAAATTTCTATCGCGGGGGACGCGCCGTCCTGATGCTCGGCGACCAGCCCCTGGAGGCGGCCGACTTGGCGGGCATCACGGCGATCCTTCAGGAGTTCGGCATCATCGCCGATGGTGCCGTGTGCGATGCCGACGATGTGGCGGCCGCAGCACGCGCGGCCGGATTGCGCATCGTCGCAGCAAGCGTCGCAGCAGCGCCGCGCGTGCGCGATGATCGCACCGAGCCGGCGGACGTTCGTAAGGCCCGTCACGAAGGCGGCGATGAGGCCGCACGCGAGGCGTTCCGGCAGCGGCGCAATGGCGCCACCGAGCACGGCAGCGGCGCCGAGAACTGCTTTTACAAGGGCACGCTGCGCTCTGGCCAGAGCCTGAGCGCGTTTGGCAACATCTTGGTGCTTGGCGACGTCAACGCGGGTGCCGAGCTGATCGCGACCAAAGACATCGTCGTGTGGGGAACGCTGCGTGGCGTCGCGCACGCGGGTGCCGAAGGCGACGACACGGCAGCTGTGTATGCGCTGCGCCTGGAGCCGACGCAACTGCGCATCTCGCGCTGCATCGCAAGCGCGCCGTCGAGCGCTCGCGCTGCGGGCGTCCCCGAAGTGGCGCGCGTCGTGGAGGGCAAGATCACGATCCAGCCGGCGCTTGGCGCTCGCGATAAGGTCCGCGCACGATGAAGGGCAACATCTTCGTCGTCACCTCAGGCAAAGGTGGCGTTGGGAAGACCACGACCACCGCCAACTTGGGCGTCGCCTTGGCGCGCATGGGCAAGCAGGTGGCGCTCGTGGATGCCGACATCGGGTTGCGTAACCTCGATCTCGTGCTCGGACTTGAAAAGCGTATCGTGTACGACGTCGTGGATCTGGCCGAGGGCCGGTGTCAACCACGCCAAGCGCTCATCAAGGACAAACGGTTGCCGGGATTGTTCCTCATGCCGGCAGCGCAGACCAAAGATAAAGAATCCGTGACTGAAGCGCAGATGGCACGCGTCGTCCACACCCTCGGCGCAGACTTCGATGTCGTCCTGATCGACTGCCCGGCGGGCATCGAACACGGCTTTCGCAATGCGGTTGCCGGTGCAGATCAGGCGGTCGTCGTCACCATGCCGGAAGTCTCCGCCATCCGCGACGCCGACCGCATCCTGGGCATGCTCGGCTCCCGGCGCGCCCGCATCGTGGTAAATCGCGTCCGTCCGGAGATGGTCAAGAGCGGTGACATGCTGAGCATCGATGACGTCGCGGAAATTCTCGGCCGCGAGATTCTCGGCGTGGTGCCCGACGACGAAGAAGTCATCGACACGACCAATCGCGGCCAGCCCGTGGCGCTGGACGGTAGTCGCCATCTCGCCGCGATCTACTCGACGATGGCACGCAGGCTTTTGGGGGAGAACGTGCCAGCGCTCGAGGTGCAGACCGACGGACTATGGATGAAGCTTCGCCGCATCATGGTAGGACAACGATGAACAACGATCTGCGCGAACAGCCTGAAGAGCGCCTCGCTCTGCAGTCGCCTCCGCCCACACTTGAAGCGCAGACGGAGACGCCGCCGCAGCAGCAAGCTGGCCCAGCACCAAGGATCCGAGCACGCGGTGCAGCTCGCGAGCGCACACACACGGGCGGCCGCGCCATCGTCGTGACCTCGGGCAAAGGCGGTGTGGGCAAGACGACAGTGACGGCCAATCTCGGCGCGGCACTGGCGGACGCGGGCAAACGCGTCGTCGTGGTCGACGCCGACGTCGGGTTGCGCAACCTCGACGTGGTGATGGGTCTTGAGAATCGCGTGCGCTTGCACTCGCTGGACGTCATCGAAGAGCGTTGCACGCTTGACGAGGCACTCGTCCGTGACCGCATTCGGCGGTCGCTCATGCTGTTACCCGCCGCGCAGAACCGCGACAAGGATGAGATCGATCCCGAGGACATGCTGGACCTGGTTGACGAGCTGCAGGAGAAATTCGACATCGTCCTGATCGACTGTCCGGCGGGCATCGAACAGGGTTTTCGCAATGCCGTCGGTGGCGCACAGGAAGCGATTGTCGTGACCACGCCAGAGGTGTCCGCCGTCCGCGACGCAGATCGCGTCGCTGGCCTCTTGCCGGGCGATATGCCCGCGCGGCTCATCATCAACCGCGTGCGGCCGCGACTCGTGCGCAAAGGGACCATGATGAGCGTCGACGATGTGCTCGACATCTTGCGCCTCGATCTCGTCGGCGTCGTGCCCGACGACCGCGAGGTGATCGTGGCGACCAACCGGGGCAACCCGGTCATCGACATCTCGGGATCGCCGACCGGGGCCGCGATCCGCCGCATCGCCGCGCGGTTGCTCGGCGAAGACGTGCCCATCCCCGACCTCACGGCGCACGAGCCGTGGTTCGCGCGCATGATCGGAAGCTTGCGTCCTTCTCGCCCGTCCGCTAAGGGATCGTAACGCCATGCTGGACTTCATCACCAAGATATTCCGCCGCGACGAATCGAGCCGGAGCTTGGCCAAAGAACGGCTGCGCCTCGTGCTCATGTCAGACCGGGTGGCGCTCGCCCCGGAAACCTTCGATCTTATGAAGGGTGAGATGCTGTCGGTGCTGCAGCGGTACGTCGATATCGATGAGCAAGGCATCGATGTACATTTTGAGAACGCCGAACGGCGCTTCATGCTCTATGCGAATATCCCGATCACCAACATCAAGTCGAGCGAACAGATCGAGCACGAGCGCCAGCGCTACGCTGTCGGCAACGGATCGCACCAGTCGCCTGCGGCCCCCACGCGCCGCAGACGCCGCCGCCGGCGCCATCGCGCCGCGGTGGCCAACGGCGAGGACGGCACAACAGCTGCGAGGCCTGAGGCGGCGCAGCAAGCGAGCGCGAGCAACGGCCATCTGCCCGATCTGGGCGTCGATGCACATCCCTACGCCGGCGGCGGCAATGGCAGCGCAACATCGGCTCCGACGACGGACGAGTCAGAGCCGTCCACGTAAAGCGCGCCATCCGGCGCCCGAGCTGATGCATGCTTGAGCGGCCCTGGTACCTCTCGTTCAATTATCCGCTCGCCGCGGTGGCGATCGCGCTTGCGGTGTTCGGCCTCATCATCATCAAGAGCGCGACGCTCCACGGCGCCGATGCGTCCGGCGATGTCGAGCGGCAATTCGCGTACTTGGTCATCGGCGTCGCGGCCATGATGCTCTTCTCGTTCATCGACTACCATCTCTGGCAGCGTTGGGCGTGGCCGCTGTACATCTTGAACATCCTCGTGCTGGGCGCCGTCGCGGTCGCCGGGCATTCGGCGATGGGCGCACAGCGCTGGATCGGTGTGGGCCCGATCGTGTTCCAACCGTCCGAACCAGCTAAGCTGTTGACGACACTTTCACTTGCGGCGATTCTCGCCGAT
>JAFANK010000087.1 GCA_019232725.1 Vulcanimicrobiota bacterium
GCATCGCGGATCACTTGTGTGCCGGGCCGCAGATAGAGATGATAGGCGTTGGCAAGCACGATGCCGACGCCGCAGGCGGTGAGTTCGTCCGGCGCCACGCCTTTCACCGACGCCTGGGTGCCCACGGGCATGAAGACAGGCGTCGAAATGTCGCCGTGCGCCGTGTGCAGTGTACCGGCCCGCGCCGCGCCATCGCGTGCAGCAAGCGTGAAGCAACTCATGGCATTCCGCCCGCACGCAGTCGCTCGACGAGCGCTGCGAAATCTTGGGGCCACGGCGACTCGTACGATAAGGGTTTGTGCGTCAGCGGGTGCGCGAATGCCAATGATGCTGCGTGCAACGCTTGCCGCCTCATCTGCACGCCCGCGTACGCCACACCGTAGGTGGCATCCCCGATGAGCGGATGACCGATGGCCGCGCTGTGCACGCGGATCTGATGCGTCCGTCCCGTCTCAAGCTCCACAGTGAGCAATGCGGCGGTCGTTGGCGCCGACCGGTCCTCCGGGGCGATGTGCCGGTATGTCTCGGCGGTACGGTAGTGCGTCACCGCACGGCGGCCGCCCTCGCGAACAGCGAACTTTGTGCGGGCCTGGGGATCGCGGCCAAGAGGCGCGTCGATCACGCCGCGCGGATTTGCCGGTATGCCCCACACAACAGCGTCGTAGCTGCGCTTGATGCGGCGCGACGTCATCATCTGCGTCAACGCCGCCATACCACGGTCGGTCTTCGCGACGACGAGTAAGCCTGACGTGTCCTTGTCCAAACGGTGCACGATGCCCGGTCGACGCACGCCGTTGATCGCCGGCAACGGGCCGAGCCGTGCAAGCAGTGCGTTGACGAGCGTGCCGTCGGGCGTGCCGCGAGCAGGATGAGTCGCCATGCCCGAGGGCTTGTCAACGACGCAGAAATCCGTCTCGTCGTGGATGATCGTGATGTCAAGATCCTGCGCCGCAAGCGCTACATCTCGCGGTGGGGGCGCCTCGATATGGATGCGCTGGTGCGCCTCGACCACGCTCGCGGGCTTGGCCGCCTTACCATCCAGCAAGACGTGTCCGGAGCGGATCAGTTCGGCGGATGCAGTGCGCGAGCGCGCAAGATGGCGTGCGACCACCACGTCCAGACGCGCTCCGACATCCTCGCCGCGCGCGACGATGTCGCGGACCTCGTTCATTCGTCAGATGGCGCTACAGGGCCCGTCGGCTGCTCGTGCGGTATCCACGCATCAGCCGCAGTAGCCGCAATGCCAGTATCCTGTGGCGCAGCCGGGTGCGGTGCTCGCGCGGCGCCGTGATGCTTCTCCCGCACGAGCATCTGCCCGAGCAACATCACGACGCCGATCGTGATCGCGGAGTCAGCCACGTTGAAGACCGGCCAAAACCGTAGATCGATGAAGTCGTGCACGTAACCGAAGCGAAGCCGATCGATGATGTTGCCGACAGCGCCGCCGAAGATGAGGGCGAAGGCGATGTGAACGACGGTTGCCGCCCCCTCCTTGCGGTACCACAAATAGAAGCCGATGAGCACAGCTGACGCCGCCGCAGTGAGCAGCAGCGGGTGCGTGCCGAATAGCCCAAAGGCGCCGTGGTAGTTCTGGACATAGGTGAGATACAGCACGTGGGGGATCACGATCCGGCTCTCCCCGGGAAGGAAGTGCGTCGCGACCCAGGCCTTTGTCAGGTGGTCGACCACGATGATGACGAGTGCCAACAGGGCCAGAGCAGCTCCGCGCATGGGAAGTCGCTAGTGATCCTTTCCTTGTTGCCGCAAGAGCTCTAAAAACTCCGCGAAGAAGTTCCCGACGCCTGGAAGGTGCGAGGCGATGATGCGCTGCGCAACCGCCACGATCAAGGAGACGAGCACGGTTGCGCCGAGGATCGTGCCCAGGCCGCGCGCCATACCCGAGAGGAAGTTCAACCACAGAAGCCGTCCGGGCCTTTGCAACAAGCCGACATAGTCGCCGAGATTCATCCGTTCGACCATCTTTGTGATGCGATCGACTTCACGCGCGATCGCTCGCAACTGCTCCTGGGACTCCTCACCCTGCCCTTTTTCCGCAGGCGCGCTGCCGCGCTGCGGCTCGGGTGGCCGTTGCGGATCGTGCATCAGTGCAGCTCGCGATCGATCTGGGTCTGAATGGCACTGACGATCTCTTGCGCATCGGCGAGCAGGCGATACGCGAAGGAGTCAGCGCCGCGGCGCGCGTCGATGCTCAGCAGCACCGCCGCCACGATCGAAGCTGCCGCGCCAACAACGGCGCCGGCGACGAGGTTGGACGTAAAGACGCGCCAATCGCTGCGCCAATAGCGCCCTGCCGGGCGAGCACCCAAACGCGTGAGGACGCGATGCAGCACGCGCAGACTTTGCAACGGCTCGTTCATGCCGCTGCGCCGAATACGCGCCTCACGCCGCGAGCTCTTCGATCGTTTGCCCGGTGATCCAGCTGATGTAGACAGGCACGAGCGGCAAGACGCATGGTGAGATGAACGACACGACGCCCGCCACGAACACCGCCGAAGCGGAGATCACGTCGCCCGACGCCTCGGGCCCGGTGCCCACGTTGGCGAGCGCGGGAAACGTCTTATACAGCCAACCGGTGAAGCGCAGTAGCGAGTCCGTGACGAGCACGAGACCCATCCCGATGACGATGATACCCGCGAGCACTTCGATGCCGCGCAGATAGCGCTTCATCCGGTTCAACAGCGGCAACACATACTGCAGCGCGACCGCGGTCAACAAAAATGGTAATCCGAGTCCCAATGAATAGATGAAGAGCAGGCCCATGCCATGCGAAACGGTCTTCTCTTCCGCGGCAAGCGCGAGCACTGCGGCTAAGATAGGACCGATGCACGGCGACCAGCCCGCCGCAAAACCGATGCCTACAAGGAAGGAGCTCGGATAACTCGTGCGCGACGTGCGCACGCGAAGCCGTTTATCCATCGCGAGGAACGGTAAACGGAACAGGCCCAGCATGTTGAGGCCAAGAACGATGACGACCACGCCGAAGACGCGCGTGATGAGCGTGCGATATTCGGCGAATATCTGACCGATCGAACTCGCTGTCGCACCGGCGGCGATGAAGACGAGCGTGAAGCCGGCGATGAAAGCCAGCGCATGCAGGATGGCGTCGCGGCGCATGGCCGCACGCGGGGTTGTCGGGCGGTCAGAGCCCAAAGCTTGGGTTTGCACTAGCGGCTTCGCCTCTTTCGCGGTTTGAGGAGGTCGGGAGGATCGACATCGTGCTCGCACTTGCGGCGACAAGTCCGCACTGGTTCACGTATCCCAACATCGATCCGGTTGCGTTCCACATCGGGCGGCTCGACATCCGCTGGTATGGGCTGAGCTACCTTTTCGGGGCCATTCTGGTCTACCTCCAGCTGCAAAGCGCACGAAGTCGCGAGCGTACGGGGCTGACGGTCGACCAAGCACAGGAGCTCGTCGTCTACGCGATGATCGGCGTGATCCTCGGCGGCCGCTTGCTGTTCCTCATCGCCGATGTGTTGACGCCCGTGAGCCGAGGCGGTCACGACCTTTCCTATTACCTGCAAAATCCGATCGAGATCATCGCCATATGGCACGGCGGCATGGCTTTCCATGGCGGCTTTGTCGGCGCGCTCATCGGTATCTGGATCTTCGTGCGTCGTACGGGCACAAGTTTCTACCGCGTGTGCGATGAGGTCGCGCTGTGGATGCCGGTCGCGATCGCCGCGACACGTTGCGTCAATTTCATCAACAACGAATTGCCAGGCCGCTTGACCGACTCGCCGCTCGGCATCGCATTCCCATATCCCAACAATGACGGCTACCGCTACCCATCAGTGCTCTTCGAAGCGTTCGGGATGCTGGCAGTCGCAGTGCCGACGGTTTGGTTGCTGCATGGTTGGAGCCGCCGGCGTGACGGACTCGTCTTCTGGGGATTCATCGCCGCCTATGGCCTGGTCAGGACCGTCGTCGAGTTCTTCCGCGAGCCCGGCATCGTGTTCTTGGGGTTGACGGCAGCACAATATCTCACCCTCGCCATGCTCGCCATCGGCGCATTTATGATGTGGCGCGTGCAACAGCAGCCACCGCCGGCCGTGCGAACGAGCGCCTCCGGCCGTGTCGTCACCGAGAAATAGCCGAGGGCGATCCTACATGTTCGCGCTTTTGACAAGACGGCCGCGGGAAACCAATGTCTTGCCACCAATCGTGACGGTCGCATCGGGAATGTAGCCACCCGCACCGAAAAGAGCGCTATTCGTCCCGCCGATGCTCAAATTGTTGCCCACACCGAGCGAGACCATGCCACTTGCCATGCTGGCGTTCAACGCGCTTCCCCGAATGAAGTGGATGTTCGGATTCGTTCCGATATCAGCAAACGTGAATTCGTCCTTACCGGAACCCGCCGCCTTATAATAACCGTCAATCGCACCCCGCCCGGATGACGCCGTCCAAGAGCTCAGCTTGCCGCCGGCGAGGTGAAGCGTCAGGCCCGTGACCTTCGTGCTGTTGACGTACACCGGTCCAAACACCACTGTGCCCTTTGCGCTGCCCGCCGTCGGCACAAAGGTGACATCGCCCGCTGGCAGCGAGACGTTCAGCGCCGCTCCCCCCTTCTTGCGGGCGGCTGAGGAAATCGTTCCGTTGTTGATGACCACAGTCTGCTGGGCCGCGCGAAACGTCACATCCGTTCCATTCGGTGCCGTGACGTGAACGACAGCACCTGACCCGAGCGAAGATCGTATCGATTCTCCGCTTGCCTGGATCGCGGCAGGATCCGCGTTGACACCATTCCAGAACAGATCGGAGAGCTGCGCGAGTGTTATGCCGTACTGCTGCGCGGTGTATTTCGACGGGTACAGCCCATTGCCGACCTCGATGAAGGGGATGTTGCGGGCAAGCATGTCTTTCGTAGAAGCGTTACTTGATTGTTGTTGTGCGGCCACGCGACTCGGTGGCACATTGTCCAATAAGCCAGGATCGGATTCATAATCGATGTTGATCTGGCCGGAAATGAACGTGTTGAGTCCGAGTGCATTGGCTTGCGGCTCTGCATCGAACCGGGGCGGCACCTCTTGAAAATATAAGCGCGTCATTCTATCGGTGACCAGCCGCACCACGGACCACGCGCCGACTCTGTGCAGATCGGCCCACACATCTTCGAGCAATTCGAGATTTTGCGGACTGGAGACGACCTCGTACACTTGTCCTCGTTTGGCCTGCACCACTTGGGTCACGAGGCGATTAGCCAGCTCGGTGACCTGGGTATGCGTCGTCGCGGCCACAGCTGGGTTGACAGATATTGTAAGGCAAATCAGACTGATGAGCGCAAGAAGACCTGGTCTTGCGATTCGAATTTCCACGATAATCCCTCCGTAAGACGTGACTACGCCTCGATAGGTAACTCTCGAGGGTAAACGGAGCGTAAAAAGGCCTCGGTCGGGGACACGTGGCCTCAGCCGATGGCCATCTCAGCTTTCGCCTTCGTAAAACGTTCTTTGGCTGCCTACGTAGCCTGGATCTGGGTTTCTGCGAGCAGCGCTTGCATAGCTTCGACTTTATTCTGCAGCGCTGCAACCTGCTTCCGCATCGCCTCTGCCTCAAGATGATCGTATGCAGCTGCGGCGGCCGGAGCCAATTTTTCAATCGCGCCGATTTCGTCGGGGTCCAAATCGGCACCATTTTTGTGGGCTCCATAAAACGTCGTTCCAACCAGCTGACCGCGCACGCTGATGGGCAGAGCGAGTACCGGATGAGCGGCATCTTGCGGCAGCCCAGGGAGGGGCCACCGAACCTCCGCAACCCGAAGCGCCCCGCGCTGGCTGGCCAAATGGAGGATCATTACATCGTTCGCATCGAGAGTCGTTACACCGGTGTGCCACCCAAGAGCCTTCTGCAGTTGATACGACCCGCCCGTAGCGCGAAGAAAGAGCGCGGCGGAAGCCAAATCGAGGGCGCCAGCCGGGTCTGACACGAGAAATTCATTCAAGGCGTCTTGAGCAGTGACGTATGGCAAGGCACTCGCGATGCGCGAAAGGCATTGTTCTGCTTCGAAGCGGCGACGGAAGAATACCCTATCGGTCATCGTGTCGATTCTCTGGTGCAATGCGTTGAGCCAGAACCCTATGAGGATAGCAGTGACGATCTCCGCGATCAAGCCGAGATTGGTGGCGACAACCCGACGGACGACGAACCAGTCGACCAATGCAAAAACAACGACGATGACAGATGTCAGTGTGGCGTACACTAGAGCGCGGCTGATAAAGAAGTTAACATCAAGCACGCGATAGCGAAGGACCGCGTAAGCGACGGTGATCGGTACAATGACGGTGAGCACGTACAGATCGTCAGGCTGCCATAAGGCACCCGTATAATTGACGTTGGGGTACAACGGCGTAAGCATGTCCGAAATCGCCACGCTCACGCCCCCAATAATCAGGCCTGTAATGAGCCATTTAATGCGTTGGCGCTCTTGCTGCTGCTGAAAGTACGCTGTCACAAGACACACAGATCCTAACCCAAAAAATGTGACGCTAAGGACATCTGCGATACGGGTGAGTAGTCCGTAAGCGGTTGTCGGAAAGAGATGTGATAGGGCTAATTCCACGAGTACGCCGACCCCAGCAGCGATCGCATAGGCGGGAGCCACGAATGGGTCTAGCGACTTGCGCCAGCCCGTGGGCGTGTCCGACGGGAAGCGCACACAAAACCCGAGAAACGCTGCCGCGACCCCACCATAAAGGGCGTACAGCACAGCATTCAATGCGACATATACAGCTGGCGGCAGGCTGCTGTACACAAACGCCGTCGCACCAACGCTGCCGATCGCGAAGAGATAGAACCACCACGTCATTCGACTCGGCCGCAGCAGCACTAAGAGCGCTCCTATGGTCACGAATATCAGCGACACGAGCCTCTTGAGCGGAACCACTACAGCTTCATAAAAATAAGTCGGGTCTCGCTCCGTTACAAGATGAACGGTGAACCGTCGCCCCTGCCTTGAGAAGGTTACATCGAGCTTCTGATTGGGGGGCGAGTCGCGATTAGCGGCAACGGATAAAAGGTCTCCGTACGACAAGCCGGCCGGATCTAAGCGGTCCCCAACGCGTACACCAGCTCGATCGGCTGAATGGCCGGGGATTACGGTATCCACCACAAGATCAGGGCGGACCGACAGACCAAAGCTGAAACCCGGACTCCAAGCGTAGTGCACATTCGGCAACGTTGATCCCAAGACAAATAGTCCAAGGACCACAACGGCAATGGCGCGCGCAACCGAAGGGGATCCTACGTCCTTGGCGGGAGAGACTGTCATGTCGGCTCTCCCGCGTGCTTTGCAAGAGCTATACGAACCGCCTCGCTTTCGCTCTCGAAGAATGAAGAAAAAGCCATGCCATTCAGCTGGATTGCCAGCGTTTCACGTTTGATATAATCAGAGAACTGCGTGATGGCTTCGGCGGCATCCCCGTCGGCATCCAGCCGCAAAAGGATTCGGTCGCTGACGTTCAGGCCAGCCTGTTTGCGGGCGTCTTGCACAGCGCGAACAACTTCACGGGCGATGCCTTCGAGCAACAATTCGCGCGAGATGCGCGTGTCGAGCGCCACGAGCATGCCCCCGCCCTCTGCAAATGCAAAGCCTTGCGCCGATTTACTGTCCACGAGCACGTCATCGGGCTCAAGCGAGAACGATTGACCATCAGCACGAACATCGAACGGCGTGCCCGCCGCCACCGCCGCCGCGACGGCTCGAGCATCCGCGGCAGCGAGC
>JAFANK010000173.1 GCA_019232725.1 Vulcanimicrobiota bacterium
AGGTCGGCAACCACACCTTCAATCATTACACGCTGACCAGTCTCGACGACGCGGAGATCGCGACGCAGATCCAGAGCGACGGCGCGTTCCTCGAACGTTTCACGGGCAAGCCGCTCACGTTGTTCCGGCCGCCACATGGGCGCGTCAATCGGCACGTCGTCGACATCGCAAGCGAGCTTGGCTATCACACGATCCTGTGGAGCGCGGCCGCCAACGACGTCAAGGACGTGCCGCCGGACGTGATCGTGTCGCGCATCATGAACGAAGCCGGTCCGGGTGGCATCATCCTGCTGCACAGCGGTCAATTTCGCACGATCGAGGCGCTGCCGCAGATCATTGACGACTTGCGGGCGCAAGGCTACACGTTTGTGACGATGTCGAAGCTGCTCGAAGACGGCGACAACCCTCGATCCGATATTGAGACGCCGCTGCTCAGGAAGAGGAAAGGGCGAGACTAAAAGTCGCCCTCAAGTGAATGGCGGGACGAGAAGTCCCGCCTGTATATTTATGTGGTGGATTGTGCTTTGGCGCGGGAGCCGGTGAGCAGATCCCACGTGCGGTCGACTTCGCGGCCGAGCGCCGTCAGATTGCTCTCATTGCGGATGATGACGGCCGCTCGTCGCTCGTATTCGGCGTCCGGCAACTGCGCTTTCATCCTCGCCTCGACTTCTGAGCCCGTGATGCCGTCGCGTTCTTGCAGGCGTCCACGCCGGATCTCAGGCGAAGCCACAACCGCAACCGTCTGATCGCAACTGCGGTCAAAACCGGACTCGAAGAGCAGCGGCACCACGGCGACGATGACCGTATCAGCCGATTGGCTGCTGATGAGCGCGAGCACGCGTTTGAGGATCTCTGGGTGCGTGAGCTCGTTGAGCTTCGCCCGCTTGCCCTCGTCGTGAAAGATGATCCGGGCGAGCGCCGCGCGATCGAGGCTACCGTCCGGATTGATCACGCTATCGCCGAATTCTCGGCGGATCGCCGCCAAAGCGGGACTAGCCGGCTCGACCACGTCGCGCGCGACCAGGTCGGTGTCGATGACAAAAGCGCCCTTTTGGGCGAGCAGTGCGGCGACGGTTGTCTTGCCCGAGCCGATACCGCCGGTCAGTCCGATGATCATGAGCGTCCTGTGGCGATGTGCGTGCTTAGGTCGTGGCGTTCTCAGCCGCTGCCGACGAGGTGTCCTCGGCATTTTCGACGTTCGCCTGCGCTGCTGCGTCTGTCGCCTCGCCTTCGGTCTTGAGGCTGACCGTGATACGCCGCGATCCGACGTTCACGCTCAGCACCTTGACCTGCAGCGTCGCACCAGCTTCCGGCGGCGCCGACGGATCGAACTCAGACTTGGGCACCATGCCGGTGACGCCCGGCGCCAGCTCCACGAGCAGATAGTTCGCCGTGGCCTTGGTGAGCGTTGCGGGCATGACGTCGCCCTCATGGATCGTGTCGGGGACGGTCTTCCACGGATCCTCGAGCGAGTGCTTGAGCGACAGGCTGACTTTTTTGGCCTCGGGGTCGAACTTCATGACCTCGACTTGCACCTTATCGCCGACTTTGACCACTTCACTCGGGTGCTTGATGCGGCCCCACGACAGCTCGGTGTTATGGATAAGGCCGTCGATACCGCCGAGATCGACGAATGCGCCGAAATCCGCCAGCCGCACGACTGTGCCCTCGCGGATCTGTCCGGGCTGCAGGGTCGCTAGCAATTCCTGTTTCTTCTGGTTGAGCTCTTCTTCGAGCACGACGCGTTGCGAGAGCACGACGCGGCGACGCTTGTGATCGAGATCGATCACCTTGAGTCGCAGCTGCTTGCCGACCATCTCTTCGAGATTGCCCACCGGCTGGCGCCGTATCTGCGACGCCGGTACAAAGCCGCGCATGCCGAGATCCACGAGCACGCCGCCCTTGACGACTTGGGTCACGGTTGCATTGATGGCCTCGTTACGCTGATGCGCTTCGAGCACTTTCTCCCAGGTCTTAAGCGCGCGTGCGCGCTTCTCTGAGAGATAGAGCGCTCCGTCGCCTTCGCTATCGATGCGATAGACGAGGACTTCGAGCGTGTCGCCGACCTTGAGATCGGCGATCGAGAGACCGGGTGAAAGTTCACGGGCGGTGACGACGCCCTCTGATTTGCCGCCGATGTCGACGAGCAGTTCGTCGTTGGATTTGGCGACGATGAGGCCTTTGAGCAGCTGGCCTTCATCGAGCGTTTTGAGGCTTTCTTCATAGAGACGCTGGATGACGGAGAACTGATCGTCGACCGCGCCTTCGTGCTCGAGGACGGGAGTATCGGACATTACGAGATGATCACCTTTGCTTTGAAGATTTCGTCTTGGGGGTGGACGAGAGCGTTGACTTCAGACTTGGCAGGTCGGGCAATAAAAGGTGCCTCGCTGCGCAAGCACGATCCGCCGGATCAGCGTGCCACAACGCCGGCATGGCATACCGGCGCGTCCATAGACAGCTAACGAGTTCTGAAACCTGCCTGCCTTTCCTTCCGCATCGACGTAATCATCGACGCTCGAACCCCGGTGACGTATGGCTTTGTGCAACACGCGTCGCAATGCGGTGAGCAGCATTGCGCGTTCGCGCAGTGAGAGTTTTCCGACGCGTTTTTTGGGACGCACGCCGGCGTAATAGAGCGCTTCGCACGCATAGATGTTGCCAACACCTGCGATATGTCGCTGGTCGAGCAACCAGCTCTTGACCGGCGTGCGGCGTCCGCGCACAAGCTCGGCCAAGCGAGCGTCGAGCTCAGGTGCGAACGGGTCGATGCCGACGCCGAGCGTCGCGCGCGCATCGCCGCGGAATACGCGCATCCTGCCGAACTTGCGCACGTCGGCGAACACCAAGCGCGCGCCGTTGTCCAATCCAAATGTCGCGCGCGTGTAGCGAACCGGTCCGGCGGGCGGATTGAAGAGCAGATTGCCGGTCATCCGCAAGTGCACGGCGAGCCGCACCTCTTCGTCAAACTCGACGATGATGAATTTCCCCGTGCGCGAGACATCGCGGATGCGCCGGCCGACGATCGTACGCGGCGCAAGACTGCCCCCGACGAACACCGGCGGTTGGCGAGCGGCGTGGACTGAGACCACGCGACGCCCACGTAAAAGCGGAGCGAGATCGCGCGCGATCGTCTCGACCTCGGGGAGCTCTGGCACGGGGTTAGTCCATCGCCTCGGCGGCGGCCCAGGTGGGACCGGCCTTGAAGTCGACCACGAGCGGCACTGACAGCGCCATCGCGTTTTCCATCGCCTCTTTGACCAGGCTGCGTACGGTGGGAACTTCGTCAGGCGGCACGTCGAAGACCAGTTCGTCATGCACTTGCAGCACGAGCTGCGCGCGGAGTCCGGCCGCGGCAAAGGCCCGGTCGACCCGCACCATGGCGAGCTTGATGAGATCTGCCGCCGTCCCTTGCGCGGGCGCATTCACCGCCATGCGCTCTGCAGCCGACCGCATCGCGTAGATGTGCGAACGCAGATCGGGCAGATAGCGACGGCGGCCGAACAGCGTGGTGACGTAGCCTTGGTTACGCGCGCGCTGCACGACGCCGTCGATATATCCTTTGATCTTAGGAAAGCGCTCGAAGTACTCGATGATGAACTGCTTGGCGTCCGCGCGCGACATGCCGGCGCTTTGCGCAAGCCCAAAATCGCTGATCCCGTAGATGATGCCGAAGTTCACGGCTTTGGCGCGACGCCGTGCCTCGCCGGAGATCGGATCGTCTGGTCCGATGCCGAAGACGGCGCGTGCAGTGAACGCGTGGATGTCGTCGCCGCGACGGAATGCTTCGATGAACTGCTCATCCTGCGACATGTGCGCAAAAAGACGCAGCTCGATCTGCGAGTAATCGGCGGCCATCAGCACGTTCCCGGCCGTCGCCGGGAGGAAGGCGCGACGGATCGCGCGCCCGACCTCCGAGCGGATGGGGATGTTCTGCAGATTGGGATCGGAACTTGAGAGGCGGCCGGTTGCGGCACCGAGCTGGTGCAACGTCGTGTGCAAACGCTTTGTGCCCGGGTCGACCAGCGCCGGCAGTGCATCGACATAGGTGGACTTGAGCTTGGAGACTTCACGGTACTGCAACAGTTTCGCCGCGATCTCGTGCTCGAGCGCTAAGGGTGCGAGCACCTCGACGCCCGTGCTATAGCCCGTCTTCTTTTTCTTGGCGCCTGTCGGCAGGCCGAGTTTCTCGAACAGGATCGCACCGAGCACCTTCGGTGAGTTGAGGTTGAACTGCTCGCCGGCGAGCCGGTAGATGTCGTCCGTGACGCTTTGGATCGTAGCCTCAAGCGATTGGCGGATGCGGGCAAGCTCGCCAAGATCGAGCCGAAAACCAGCACTTTCCATGCGTGCGAGCAGTGGCGCAAGCGGCTGTTCGATCTCTAGCAGCACGCGGTCGAGACCGGACCGCCGCACGGAGTCGAGGAGCGCATCGGCGGAACGCAGCAACGCGTCGGCAGAGGCTGCCGAGGTTGGCGTAAGTGTGCCAACTCCTCCCTGGCCGCCGGTGAGGCTCATGCTTGCTGATGCGTCGGCTTGCGGCATTGGGAAACCATCGCCGGGTGTGCCGGTCAGCGCGCGATCAAGTGCTGGTTCCCCGCGCGCCGGATCGATGACGCCTGCCGCTAACATCGCGTCCAGCTCGATCGCACCGAGAGCAAAGCCGTGCCGGTCGAGCCAGCCCGCCATGTTCTTGGCGTCAAAGACGATTTTGTGCGGTGCGCTTGCGGCAAGCAGCGATGAAAACGCATC
>JAFANK010000187.1 GCA_019232725.1 Vulcanimicrobiota bacterium
ACGTGCTCTCTGGTCGTGGCGACAAAACCGACGTACGGCCCTCCGTAACCAATGGGAAGCCCGAACGATTGCGCCTCACCGACGGCGATGTCCGCGCCCGAATCTCGAGGCGTCTTCAGAATAGCTAACGATAGCGCTTCGGCGGTGACGTTCACGCTCAGCGCCCCATTTTTGTGGGCTAATACTGAAGCGCCAGCCACGTCCTCAATGTTGCCAAAAAAGTTAGGGCTCTGCACGATCAGGCATGCTGCACCTTTTAGCCTATCCTCGGACTGAGTGAGATCCGCTACCCCCTGCGCGCCATAAGGAACTTCCACCACCTCGATACCCATACCGGCCGCGTAAGTGTTAAGGACTGCTCGATACATCGGATGCACGGTCGAGCTGATTGCGACACGCTTGTTGCCGGTTGCGTGCATCGCCATGATGACGGCTTCGACCACCGCCGTCGCTCCATCATAGAGCGAAGCGTTGCTCACATCCATCCCCGTCAGCAAACAAATGTAGGTCTGCCATTCAAAAATGGCTTGCAGAGAGCCCTGACTCGCTTCGGCTTGATACGGCGTGTATGCCGTTAGGAACTCAGAACGCGTTGCGAACCAAGGTACTGCTGGGGGCCGATAGTGTCGGTAGGCCCCGGCTCCCAAAAATGACACCTTTGATGCTGCGTCGTTACTGTCCGCGAGAGCCTTGATATGGGCGTAGGCATCGGCCTCCGCTAACGCGGGAGCAACGTCGAGCCGCTCCTTTATTTGAAGGCCGGATGGGAGTGAAGAAAGGGCGTCAAGGCTCGGCGCGCCTATTGCGGCGAGCATCTCCTGGATCTCAGCGTCGGTATGGGGCGTATACATTCTTACAGCGACTTCACCAATTCGTCGTAGGATGCCGCATCCATGAGATCCGTTTTATCCGACGCCGCGCGAACGGTGACTTTGACGAGCCAGCCCTCACCATACGGATCGTTGTTGACCTTGGTCTGATCGTCCTCAACACTCGCATTGACTTCGGCAACCGTCCCCGAGACGGGCGCATAAATGTCGGACACTGCTTTGACCGACTCCACGACGCCCATCGGCTTGCCGCGCTCTACGGAAGCCCCCGGTTTTGGCATTTCTACATATACGATGTCGCCAAGCGACGACTGCGCATAATCGGTGATCCCGATGACTGCGGTCTGCCCATCGATTTTCGCCCACTCATGCTCTTTTGTGTACAGCCGGTCTGTCGGCGTTGACATGTTTTGTACTCCTATTTCTTCCGTTTGTAGAAGGGCATCTGCACAACGGTTGCCGGGTGCTGAGCACCACGGATCTCGACCATCAGCGTTGTTCCCAATGGGCTTGCGTCTTTGTGAACCAACGCGGTGGCGATGTTCTTACCGCCAAGCGCAGGCGCTGGGGAGCCTGAGCGCACATCTCCCACGCGCTGGCCTTCATAGAATACGCTATAGCCGGCTCGAGCTGGCGCCTTCCCCTCCATGGCGAGACCTACGATCCGTTCGTACGCGTCGTCATCCCGTTGCTTTTCTAGCGCGCGTTTCCCGGTGAATTCCGTTTTGGGAAATTTTACTGCCCACCCGAGGCCGGCTTGGAGAGGTGTTATGTTTTCATCGAGCTCGTGACCGTATAGCGGCATGCCCGCCTCTAGCCTGAGGACATCGCGGGCGCCCAGACCAGCTGGTAGGAGCCCGAACTGCTGCCCCGCGTTTGTGAAGGCCTCCCAAAACTGTTCCGCGACATCGCTCGACGCAAATACCTCGAAGCCGTCTTCTCCCGTGTAACCGGTTCGAGCCACTTCCACGCGATTACCAGCCACTATTCCAGTCGCTGCATAATAATACTTGAGGTCTGCCAGCTTGAGGTCGCAAACCGTTTGCAGCACATCAACCGCGCGCGGTCCCTGCAGAGCGATAAGGCAAGATTGCGGTGTTCGGTTTTCAAGAGTCACGCCGCTCGGGCGACTAGCCTCAAGCAGTTGCCAGATCTTATCTGTATTGGAGGCATTGACGACCACAAGCCAGTACTCGGGCAAGCGGTAAATGATGACATCATCGTGCGCACCACCGGCACCATTTGTGACGATATTGTAGCGCGCTTGGCCAGGGCGCATGGTCGCAACTTCGTTTGAGGTCAAGCTGTCCAGCCACGCGGGAGCCTTCTCGCCACGAATGAGAAGTTGCCCCATGTGCGAGAGGTCGAACATGCCCACCGCCGTTCGGACGGCCCTGTGCTCCTCGAGAATGCTCGAGTAAGTGATAGGCATAAGAAATCCCCCGAAGGGGGACATCTTGGCGCCGAGCCGGATATGAGTTCGATATAACGCTGTCTGCGCTGGTTGCGTCAGCACCCGGCTAGCTTCTGCGAGCCGCCAAACCCGTCCTAGCCGATGGTCGTCTAGCCTGTTGCTTCTTCCCTAATACCAAGGATCTTGGACGCGAGCGATGATCGCGAGCGAACGCCGACCTTGGCAAAAATGCGCTTGAGATGGTCTTCCACCGTGTACTCTGTAAGCACAAGGCTATCCGCTATTCGCCTGTTCGAGAACCCTCGGAGCACGAGAGCCGCGACTTCAGCCTCACGAGGGGTGAGGCGATATCGCGATAGCGCACTGCGCACGATATCTTGCCTACTTGCCCGTTCGACCAGCAGCATGAGATGGGCCTCACGATCGCCGGAGATCACGCACGCCCGAATGCATACATCAAGAGCAGGCAGCATGAGAGAGCAGCTATCGGCACCAAGTGCGAGACGGCTCTCGATATCATCAATCAACTGCCGAATTGGAACTGGTAACTCGCTGCCCAATGCGAACGCGTCCCCACCCGCGAGGATCGGACGGAGCATCTTCACGCTTGCTTCATTCGCGAGCCGAATTCGGCGCGCGATATCCACCACCAGGACGCCGGGCATCTGCCTACTATGAACGCCCGTGGCAGGCTCAACAACCAGCGGAGGGGCCGAGGTACGGAATCTGGCCTTCATGGCCGTAATAAGACCTCTGCTCTAGAACTACGCGTCTCAGGGGACCAAAGCCCTATCCAGTGACTCTGCAATCCCAGACGAGTCAATTGCCTTGTGTATAACTTAGTACGCTTGTGGATAGATTCTTTCCCCTTTTGACGCGCTTTAGTAGCGCGAGCGAATCCAAAGTAGTCTAGGGCTTGAGTCTTATACGAGCGTTAACAAAAGTTTTATCGGCGCTTAAGCGGGTAAGAGTACAATTGCAAACGACAGCCATACACGTGTTCGTTTTGGTTCGTTGTTCCCTAATTCATATGGGCCTTTCCCCTGATTTCAGGGATTACTCACATGAACGGGCTGTGCTATAAGTACTTTACTGTACTGAAGGGTCGAGGCTGAATTGCTCAGTCCTCCGGTGCGCAAACACTAGGGATGGAGGCTACGATGGCTACGGAGCAGGTGCGCATAGCAGTCTTAGAAGAGCAGGCGCTTTTCCGCAAAGCGTTATGTCAGGTACTCGCTAAGGACGAACGGTTTAAAGTTATCCCCGAGTGCATGGAGCACAACGAAATCCAACGTATTGCGGGAGCGAAGCCCGACATCACTCTCTTGGATGTCGATTTCCAACGAGGCGATCCCGTCGACACCGTCAAGGCGATGCGTGAGGCGCATCCCATTGGAAAGATCTGCCTACTTTCAATGCACGCACAACAAGCGTTGCTTGAGCGCAGCCTCGTGTTCGGACTCGAAGGCTATATCATCAAGGACATTGGGCTCACCGATCTTTCGCGTGCGTTGCTCGCGATCAACGGCGGCGACTTCTATGTCGATCCGCGGTTAGCGGGAAGCATGTTGCGACGGATGAGTGAACGCCGCCATAAGGGCGATCCCACCGAGCTCTCTGAGCGTGAGACTGATGTGATCCAACTCATCGCGATTGGGCTTTCCAATAAGCAAATATCGGAAAAACTGTTCTTGAGTGAAAAGACGGTCAAGAACCATATTAGCCGCATCTTTAGCAAGCTCAACGTCACCGCCAGAACGCAGGCTGCCATCTACGCCATAAAATCAGGTCTCGCTTAACGACCCAGCGAGCCTTTCATCCCGTCTCGGCGCGAGGTGCTCGCGCCTCTTTTTTTGGGGCTTATCGTAAGTATCGCGGTAGGCTGAACATGCGCTGGTGGGATTCCTGATCGTAGAACTTCAGGCCGCCGACGGTGCTGCCATACGCTTTGGCCGCTGACGCCGCCTCCGGCGATCTGAGATCCAGTGCTGCGGAGCAGACTGCAAAGCCCCATTCCGTATCAAAGGCGGGCACGTACGCACAATAGGGATACACGCCAGAGAACGATTCCTTGAGTTTACGGACCATTTCGATATGCAGCTGCAAATTGTGCGGGCCCGCGGTCGACGCTTGCAGCGCATACGCTCCATGCGGCGCTAGCCTGCTGCGAATTCGCGCATACATCTCTGGTGAATGCAATTGAGCAGATGGCGAATCTTCTAGCGGCTCCGTCAAGTCGCCGATAATGACGTCAAACTGCTCGTTCGACGAGAAAACGTAGTCCTTAGCGTCGCCGACGATGACCTCAGTGCGGGCATCTTCGAAAGCGCCGGCACTCCATTCGGGTAGATAGCGGCGGCAAACATCGACAACTTCACCGTCGATATCAACCATGGTGACTTTCTGCATGCTGGGCAGACGAAGAAGTTCTCGCAGCGTTGCCCCCTCTCCACCACCAAGGATCAGCGCACGCTTCGGCGCACCCCCGCTTGCCACACAAGCGGGATGGACAAGGGACTCATGATAGATGTATTCGTCAAGCGCCGAACTTTGCGTATCACCGTCAAGGACAAGCATCTTGCCAAAGACCGGGCTTACGACGACCGCGTACTCTTGGAATTTTGATCTGCCGGAGACGAGGGTTTGCGTCAGAGCGTGGCCGTGGATCTCTCCCCGGCCGACCTGCTCAACGTACCACTGAAAGTTTTCGGTTTTTGGCACCGGGCAACAATCCGTTCGAGCGCTTGCCTACGATGTGGCTGTACGTGCCATTCTCGTCTGGCATGCCCCGGCGCACTTCTGTGGTGAGCATCTGCCGTGCCTGGAACTCGGCTGCTGCGAATCGGCAGGCTTTCCAGGGCTCGGTCTTTTCTCCGCATGTGTAGATGTCCATCGCCGCGTATCCGTACTCGGGCCACGTGTGAATAGACAAGTGGGATTCGGCGATGACGACAATGCCGCTCACCCCTTGTGGCGAAAACCGGTGGAACGCGGTTTGGAGGACCTCAGCGTTTGCCGCCTTAGCGGCGGCGACCAAAATGCTTGCTACTTTATCGACGTCACTCAGAATCTGCGCATTGCAGTCTGAGAGCTCGACCATGATGTGCGTGCCAAGTGCCTTGTTCAACCACCCAGCCCCCTGCGACGAGAAGTGGGGAGAGCCGACCTCCAATCAGAGCGAAACAGGCCGCAAACGAGCGTACCGATGCTAGATATTAGGTCATTTGGGCGGGTTTGTAAATACTTTGCGCATACTATATCAGCCCCAAGTTCAAGTGTCCCCGACTTTTCCAAGTAGAAATGTCCCCTTTCGGGACCCGCCGCACCTGATGCGTACCGCAGAGGGGGCGGCCTGCTTTGGAGTTAGTCACCATGAGTGCTCGGGAACTCAGCCGTGCCGAGG
>JAFANK010000203.1 GCA_019232725.1 Vulcanimicrobiota bacterium
ACGATCACTCCACTACTGGTAAGCTCTGCACCGGCGTGTGTAGTAGGTTCGCATTACAGGACGACCGAACTTTTGCGTACACGGCAAACCCTTACTACGGCTGGCCGACTGGGGCTTTGAGCACGTTGCGCATGTCGCGGATGCGCATTTCCTTCATCTGGGTGTCGAGGCCTAAGTTGACCTCGAGTTGCGCAAGTGGCAGAACCTCAATGCGGTTGGGCGCTATCTCAAGTGTATTGTGCAAATTGCTTGAAATCCGTTGCTTCAGCGACTCGGCGTCCACATTGGGCCCGACCGCGATGTAGAGCACGAGTTCATCGAGCTCATCAGGGTCGTCATTGACCTTCTTGACGACGAGCTGCCATTCGACCACTTCGTGCGCCTCGGCCATGACCGGCAAGAAACCGTTGAGGTCGACAAGCGTGCCCCGGATTTTTGTGAGCTGGAATTCGCCGACGTCGGAGCGCCGAGAGATCGCTTGCGAAAGCCGAGGCACGATCCGCCCGCATCCCGGGCACGGATCGTAGATGATGCCGCCTTCTGCAATATCACCGGTGCGATACCGCAAGACGCACGACCCGTGGCCGGACAGCGACGTGTATACGATCTCACCGCGCTCGCCCGGTCCTACTGGTTCGCCTGTTTCTGGGTCGACGATTTCAAAGATGTCGTACTCGGGATATGTGTGATAGCCATACGACCTCTCGTGACTTGGCGGTGTGCACTCACCCCACGCATGCCGTGCCTCGGTGAAACCATACACGCCGTGCACGACAACGCCCCGTGGCGCGCCCATACTCTCGCACAGACCAGCCAATCGTGCCTTGAGCGCGGTCGGCACGCGCTCAGCACCCAACGCGATGATCTTGAGATTCTGTAGTTCAACACGCTGCTCGTGCGCCTGGCGCAACATGTGATACACGTAGCCCGGCACACCGATGAGGATTTGTGGCTGCAAACGTTGGAGCGCGGCGATGTTGCCAGCCGACCCCATCACCTTACCGCCACCCGTGTGCACGATGAGCATCGTCGACGCTTGACCCACGGCGAAGACCTGCCAGAACGCCAAATGCGGTGCAAAAGGAAACACGTTGAGCGCGCGATCGCCGGTCACCGCACCGCACAACTCGATGAGACGCTTGCCCACGATGTGCAGTCGCTCGAAATCCATGGAAGTGAACAAGAACTGCGTCGGCATCGCCGAGCGGCCGGTCGTATAGGTGACGTGAACTGGAAAGTACTCAAGCTGCAGACGCTTTTCGACGGTCGCCCGCCCGCGGCGCAATCCTTCCATCATGAGCTTGAGACCGACCGACGTGGGGGCGTATTTGCGGATCGCTTCCTTGTCAGGACGCAGGACCAGATCAAGCGCACGCGCCGGATGCTCTGGCGTCGGCGCGATATCGGCTTTCGTCGTGAACGGAAGGCGTCGCAGATCATCGACCGAGCGGATCTTGCGCGGGTCGATGTGATGTTCGTCGAAGACTCGGCGGTAAAAGGCGCTGTACGGATACAGCTGCTCGTTGATGAAGCGCGAGAGCAACACGTCGCGCTCCGCGCGCCACTCGCTCCAGGGGCGGGTGGGACGCCAAACCGGCTGCGAGCGTAGAGCTTCCAGCACATTTACGGTATTGTGCAGGCGCCCGGGCGCGACCTTGGTGAAACCCCAAGGCCCCTCGTGACAAGGAGAACCCGGCGCACATGGCTATGACGCAAGTCCCGCAAAGCTTGAACTTCGAGCTCTCCGATGATCTCAAGCTGCTCAAGAGCTCGCTGCGCGAGTTCGTCGAGAAAGAGCTGTGGCCGATCGCCGAACAGGTCGAGGAGACCGACGAGATACCGCGCGGCGCCATCGACAAGATGCGCGAGATGGGCCTTTTCGGTCTGCCATTTTCGGAGGAATACGGCGGCGCCGGCATCGGCGAGCTCGGGTATTGCGTCGCGCTCGAAGAGCTTGGCCGCGCGAGTGCCGCGTTTACCAATTTGCTCGGCGCGCATTGCAGCATCGGCGCGATGGCCATGCACATCGACGGGAGCAAAGAGCTCAAAGATCGCTTCATGCCGGCGCTGTGCGCGGGCGACAAACTTGCGTGCTTTGCGCTCTCTGAACCTGGCGCAGGCTCGGACGCGGCCAACATCTCGACGTCCGCTCGCCGCGATGGCGACGCCTACTCCCTCAATGGCGTGAAGCACTTCATCACGAGCGGCGACGTCGCGGACTACGCGTCGGTCTTCGCGGTCACCGATCCCAAGCTCGGTGCGCGCGGCGGCATCACGGCGTTTTGGGTCGATCTCAACACCCCGGGCGTCACTCGCGGTCCAAAAGATCGTAAGATGGGACTATTCGGCAGCCACACGTGCGAGCTGATCTTTCAAGATGCCAAAGTTCCCGCCGAGAACATCATCGGCAAAGTGGGATTCGGTTTTCTCACTGCCATGAAGACGCTTGACATGGGGCGGCTGTCGCTCGGCGCGGGCTGCGTGGGCAGCGCCGCGTTCATGCTCGAGAAATCGATCGCGTACGCAAAAGAGCGCGTGCAGTTCGGCAAGCCCATCGCAGCAAAACAGGCCGTGCAGTTCATGCTCGCGGATATGGCGACCGAGATATACGCGGGCCGCAATATGGTGTATCACGGCGCCTGGAAAGCCGACAGCGGCGAGCGCTTTAGCATGGAGGCGGCCATGGTCAAGCGCTATTGTTCGGACATGGCAATTCATGTGGTCGACCGCGCGCTGCAGATCCATGGCGGCAGCGGGTTCATGAAGGAGACGGGCATCGAGCGCGCCTACCGCGACGCCCGAATCTTGGCTATCTACGAAGGGACGAACGAGATCCAGCGCATGATCATCGCGGAGGAACTGCTCAAATAGCTAGTGGCCGGTGGGCTTCACCACAGAAACGGCGATGAGCGTGCCGACGATCGAGATCGCGAAAATGACTAAGAAGACCATCGTAAAAATCCGATAGATCTTATCTTTTTGCCGCTTGGTGAGCCGGCGAAGATTCAAACCCCCAGACTGGTTCTTCGGTTTGCTCTTGGCTTGGCCGTTACTCGGCTTGACGATGGTGCTTTTCACGGTTTCCTCTTCTGCGCGACGGTCGGTTTGGCCCACAAGCGCTCGAGATTGTAGAACTCGCGCGCTGCAGGCGTAAAGACGTGGACGATCACCGGACCGTAATCCACCAATATCCAATTGCCATCGTTATACCCTTCCGTCCGGATGGGCGCTCCGAATCTCTCTTCAGACGCTTCCACCACTGCGTCAGCGATCGCTCGCACTTGGATGATCGAACGGCCCGTCGCCAACACGAAATAGTCGGCGAAGTTGGCTCGGCCGCGAATATCGAGTGAAAGGACCTGTTCCGCCTTCTTCTCGATAGCAGCCTCGCGACAGCGCTGCGCGAGATCGTTGATCTGACGATCCGAGAGCACGTGCACCGGTTCGCGCGTCGTGGCAATGCCGTTGCGCTGCAAGGGCGCTATCGTGTTCGTACCGCCGCGCGGCGCCGCAATCGTCTTTTTCCCGGCAATGGTTGCGCGGGTGCCGGCTGCTGAACGGCTGGGGGCAACGGCGGCCCGGCCGCCTTTGATCTTACGCTTCACCACGTCGCAACAACTCGCGTTCGAGCGCGCGCGTTTCCGGCGCAATCGCAATGCCTTTGCTCTGTAGATATTCCATGGAGGATTTGATGCACGCTAACATCCCTTCATCGAGTGAACGATCGGCCTGCGCCGCAAGTTCGGCTTGCGCCACGAAGCCGCGTGATGGTTCGATAGTGTCCGCGATGTAGAGTATCTTCTCGAGATCCGACATGCCGGGAACGGCCACCGTATGACGTTCGATCGCCAATAAAACGAGCGGGTCATCGATACCGAATTGCTCGCGCGCGATGTGCGCACCAATGCGCGCATGCAAGAGTGCGGGTGCCTCACGTTCCGCCTGGGTGACCGGCAGCTTGTGCAGGCGCATGTAATCGAAC
>JAFANK010000314.1 GCA_019232725.1 Vulcanimicrobiota bacterium
GGCAGCCGCGAGCGGGTCGAGTTTTGGGCTCGTGCTGCTGCACACCACGCATGCCGGCAACGCAAAAGCAGCCGATATGGAGGCATCACTTGCCCAACTGCGCGCGCAGCTCGCCCGCATCATCCGTTCACAAGACCTCGTCGCCCAGGGCACGGACAGTCTGCTCGTCATCGTATCGGATGCCGGACCCGATGATGCCAGTGTCGCAGCGACGCGCGTCAAAAAGTCGTTACGCCGTGCGCAGAAGGACGCGAAAAACGCCACAGTCTCGAGTCGGTTGAGCGTGGGATCCGCGGCATATCCAGCGCACGGCACCACGAGAGCAGCGCTCCTCGCACACGCGATGGCTTCAGCGGCACCGCTGTAAAGCGATCAGATGCCCGCGTACCACTCGTAGCCTTGATCTTCCCAATAACCGCCACGACCAAAACTGCCGCCGAGCGACGCTACCACCTCGATGCGCCGCACGTGCTTCGCGCTCTTGTACCCGAGTTGCGTCGGCACTTTCAGCCGTAGCGGGGCACCGTTTTGCGCAGGCACGGGCCGATCGTTTAGGTCGTACGCCAAAAGCGTTTGCGGATGGATGGCCTGGCGGATGTCCAGCGATTCGTAGTAGAGCGTGCCCGTGCCATCGTCGTCCATGCAATGGAAGACGACAAACTGCGCAAGGGGTTTGAGTCTGGCCACGGCGAGCAGATCAGCAAGCAACACACCGCTCCACTTGCCGATCACGCTCCACCCCTCGACGCAATCGTGGCGCGTGATCTGTGAACGGCGAATGAACTTGTTGCGTAACGAGGGCATGTCGAACGATGCCGGCTGGTCGACCATCCCATCGATGCGCAGCGCGAAGCCGCGCCAATCGTCTTTCAACCAACGCTGGTACTCTTCCGACGCTGGTGGATCGAACCCATTATGGCGAAACGTCGGCGAGATATCCGCCTCAGCATACTCGCGAGCGAGCGGTTGGCCCGCACCAAGGATTGCCAGGTTCAGCCGCTCCGGCGTTTCCAAGAGCGCGTGCACCCGCTGGTTCTGGGTCAGCGACGTTGCGATGCGTGCGCAGCCACTCAGCGAAGCCGCGGCGATCAGACCTAAAAAAGGCCGGCGTGATACTCTCACGTCACCTCCTTCACTCGAAACCATCCGGTGATCATCGAGCGCAGATTGTTCACAAGCCCCGTCATCGCCACCATGAGCAAGTGCACGACAAAGAAAGCCATGAGGGCGATCATGCCGGCGAAGTGCCAGATGCGGGCGAATTGGCGGCCGCCGAAAAGTGCTGGCAGCCAGTGCGCGTGTGCGTCCATAGCCGGTGAGAGCGCCAACCCTGATAGTACGACGATCGGCGCAACGATAAACACAATGCCGAAGTAGGTGAATTTTTGCAACGGATTGAGCGCAAGCGTTGGCGGCACCCGCCAAGGTAGGAGATGCGTGCGGATCGCTTTTGGAAGGTCGCGCAGATCTTTGCGGTTCGGCCACAGCGCAAATGCCCACGCAGCATAGACGACTGCGCAAAGCACCAGCACCCATGCGAAAAAGATATGCCAACGCCTTCCATCTGCAAGTGCCCGGTACGCGGGGATCGTCGCCCACGATGGAAACGCGCGCGCTTCGAAGCCACCCATGCCGTCCGGTCCGTAGCCAAGCACGCCAGTCGTCTTGACGCGAAGGGAACCGATCTCCACGTAGCCCACCGGTTGACCGTCCGGCGTCTCGTCTGCGCCGATGCTGAGCACGGGGTGACCGAACGTCGACGCATCCGAGGCGTACAGCGCTGGGTGTGCATTGAATATCTGCATGCCGCTCATCGCCAGCACGCCCAGTGCGAGCGCTGCGATCCAATGCGTGAGACGCACGGGGAGGGGGTGGCGATACACGCGCTTGACGTTTTCATTCATGTGAGGCATACGGATGAAAGAACGTCCCGGATGAGCTGGCAAGCGGCGATATGGTTGCCGAAATCGCAGTCGCGCTTTCGCGCGCCACAAACAAAACCCGTTTTCATCAGAGGAGACGTCGATGGCATCGAAGATCAACCACGCGGCGGTATGGGTCGCCGCGATCGCCTTTTTCTTTTGGGGCTATGTGTGGTTCAGCGTTCTGTTCAAAGCGCAGACCATGGCCATGCTCGCCGCGAGCGGCAGCTCGATGACGCCATCGGGCCCAACACCGTACATCGTCGGTTTCCTCATGGCGCTCGTGCTCGGCTATGGTACGGCCGTCGCGCTTGCCGATAGCAGCACGCCCACCGCTGCACACGGGATCTCGTTCGGGCTGTTCATGGGGATCGTCTTCTACGCAAGCGTGACGCTGACGTCCACGCTGTTTGCCGGTCGCGAGCTCGGGTCGTGGCTTCTCAATGTCGGCTGGGCGCTCATTGGGTTCGCCATCGTCGGCGCAATCGTGGGCGGTTGGCGAAAAAAGCTGGGCACATAGCGATGGTCGGCACGTAAAGTGCCGACCCCACATGGCAACTCGTTAGTATTGCCTTGAAGTTCGGGGTTGCCAGCCCGCGGGCGGCGTCGCCATCTCGCCCGGCACCTGTGCCGGCACGATGCCCAAGCTCTTGCACGTCATGTTCGGTGGAAATGATCCGACGGTCGTGTCGGGAATCTGCGCCGCCGACGCGGGGATCGGCGACGCGGTGCCGGCGAGCCGCGCGGGATCGAAGCCGCCTACGAGATCGGTGATCGCCGGATTGGTATCGCGCGGGCCACGCGGCAAGTATGGCTTTTCGTCCGGCAGCGAGGCCAAGGCTGGCAGCTCGAACAGTGCGGAGACAAACTTTGCGAACGATGCGTGATCGCCCGGATCGCTCACGATCGCACCCGATCGCGAGTACGGCGAGATGAGGATGAGCGGCACGCGCGCTCCATCGCCGCACGGGTGATCATCGGGGCAATCTTCGAATATCGGCGGCGGTACATGGTCGTAAAAACCCTCGGAATCGTCCCAGACAATGATGATCGCCGCATCGCTCCAGTATTTGCTTCGGGCGATGGCGTTGACCATGGTGGCGACCATCGCCTCGGAGACTTGTGAGTCGGAATAGCCTGGGTGGTCATCGTCGCCGGCGAAGATCTTGCGGATGGCCGGATCTGGATTCGCAGGCTGCCAGCCGAACGGGTCGCGATAGCCACCTTTGATGAACACCACGCTTCTTTCGGGCAGCGAGCCGTTCTTGATCGCCGGCAACACGTCGTTGAGATCGTGCACGTTGTTCCAAAGCGCCGCGTTTTGCCGCACGTAGCCGAAGTATTGCGCAACGTTGTGGTGGGTCACGTATGCAGGATACGTACCGCTGCCATCGTCTTTGAATCCCTCTTGGTACCAAGCCCAGGGGAGCGGTGCTTTCCCTGAGCCTGCCAAAGCGGCGATGTCGTCTTTGATATCGTCGTTGTCGATCACCGCCGACGTCGCACTCGAGCCAGACATCGAAAGGAACAGATTCGCGAAGGTCAGGTCCACCTGTTTGGTCTTGGGCTCCCCGCCGTGGTACGGTCCGAAGGCAGGATACAGATCATCCACGACAGGCACGCCTTGGCCTGTGTCCGATGCTGCGACCGCCTGTGATGGATGGCGTGCCCACTGCGTCTGACCCGTTTGCGCGGCGATCAGGTCGATGTTGCCGGGGGTGGATGGGCCGTACATGCCCTGAAAGATGTGATCGTACAGTGCGAACGTGTGCGCGTACTTCCATAAGAACGGCACCATGTCGCAGTCCTCGTGCGCCATGGTCAAGATGCCGACCCGCTGCGCGTCGTCAAGCGTCGCTCCGAGCCGAAGCATCCGCCCCTCCTCAGCAGTGACGTACAGATCCATCTTGCCGCCATTCGCCTTTGTGATCAGGCCAGGCCGTGAGTGATCCGCGTCGGCGACATCGGGATCGGTGATGCGAAATGGCCGTATCCATTGGTTGCCGATCGGATCGAATTGTCGAAATCCATGCGTCCGCGCCTCGTCCGTCGCGAGGTTGTCCGCCCCGGGAAACGTGCCGAAGTAGGAGTCGAACGAGCGGTTCTCTTGGTAAATAACAAAAACGTGTTTGATGCGCGTGCGCAGGTTCGCGAGTAGTGTGGCCTGCGCTGCATCATCAGCCGCGAGCACATGGGGAAAGAGCACGAGCCCCACAGTGGCCACAGCCACGCATCCGAGCCGGGTCATGAGACGCGTGCTGTTCGTATTACTCTCCCCTCTTTGCTTGGATGCGGCCCTCTTTCACGGCCGCGATGAGCGCCGCGTAATCGCGCTCGGTCTGATCGGCGTAGTCGCGCGCGAATTCGACGATGGCTCGGGCAAAGGTGTCTTTTTTCCCGATGTAACCGCTGATAAAGGCGGCATCCCCTGCGCGTGCATGTGCTCGGGCGAGCGCCCAGCCGCAAAAGCCTGCATACTCAATGAGGTCATCCGCTCGCATGCGGTCGATGTGAGCCGACGCTTTCATGTCACGCAATTGCCGGATATAGAAGTCGCGGCCATCCTCACGCCGGATCCATCCTAAGAAAATGTCACTGGCCGCTTGAATCAAACGCTGACCAGCCACGACGCGTTGCCCGTGATTTTCATACCGGCTTTTGCCCGCGTACGGCTCGAGCACGGACGGCATTGCTTCCTTGATCTGCAAGAACAGCGGGTCATCATGCCCGTCCAAGAACAGTGCGATCCCGCAGTGCGTGCCGACGCTGCCGACGCCGACCACTTTGACCGCGCTGTCCACAAAATGGTAACGGTCGAACAGCACGCGGATGTCATCACGCAACGTCTCCTGATACTGCAGGAACGACTGCCGGGTGCGCTCGATGATCGCTTCTGCGCCAGTGCGCGGATGGAAAATAAGCGGCGGGCTGTCGACGATGCGTCGCCGGCCCTTCACCACCGCGGTCAATCGCACCAACTGCGACACGTCCGGATGCGAGTGCACGATTTGGCGGGGTGTGGCCCGAAAGTCGGTGCTGTGAGCGCACCGCACGAGTTCTTCGAGGAGGTTCACCTCCAAGCGTGCATACCACACGCGGAGCGCGGTGGTCCGCGCGAACGCGTCGATCCGGTCATGGTATGTCGCAACCGCGGCAAAGGCAGCAGCAGTACAGCCTTTTTTGCCCAGGTCGATCGCGCGGCCGGCAACGACTAAGCTTGCGCACAGGCGTTTGACGTCCCACTCCCACGGCGCCGGCAGCGTCTCGTCGAAGTCG
>JAFANK010000321.1 GCA_019232725.1 Vulcanimicrobiota bacterium
GACGAGCACACCACCCGTAGCTGGATCCGATAGCCTCCCGGTCGTCTCGCAATACCTGTACCAGACCGGGATGCTGTTCCACCAAAGCTACCTGCCGCCGATCTCGGCAGTCTCGGGCATCCAGTATCAGAGCAAGGGCGGCTGGCAAATCAATCCGATCTTCGCCGCCGATGGCGGCGTGCCGTTCGGCGTCGGCCAGACATCGGTCGGCTATGTGAACGGCGTGCTGACGCAGATCCCGACTGGGAACCTTGGCGTGGCAACGCCATACGCGGGACCGGGCTTGCCCAGCCAATCGTACAATGCGACCTGTTATGTGGATCCAGCGTTCCCCGGCAGTTACTACCATCCGAAGAACTATGCGTGTCGCGGCTACAGCGAACCGCCGCTTGCCGGTCAGGCGTACACGCACCCGCGCCTATACACCGATCTTAACGTCCAGTTCACGCACAAGATCACGACGCTTGGTTTTTATATCACCAACCTGTTTGACAACTATCGTGCCCAGCCGACCATCAACAATGACTGGCAGCCGCTGTCGACTGGGGTCGGTGGCGCGCAGACCGGCCAATACGCAAGCGGCTATCCGCTCAATCCTGACGGGTCGACGAACGCGTTTTACTACCAGGGCGCGCGCGATGAGAGCCACTACGACCAATACTGGTTGCCGTACCAAGAGCTATACGTGCCCGGGCGCGTGTGGCGCTTCTACATGCAGTTCAAGCTCTAGGAGAACAGAGAACCGATGAAACGCGAGCTCCTGCTAACGGCGTGTCTGCTTGCGAGTGGACTGTTCTCTTGCACGACCGGCCAAACCCCAGGGCCTACGCTGACCCAAGTGCCGTGCACGAGCAACAGCATCACGCGGCTGCAATTCGCAGTGGGAACGGCGAACATCTATGGCACGAGCACCGGTCTCAATGTCGTGTCGACGATGCGTCAGCCCAATGGCACGTCATCGTGCGGCGTCAACACGCCGACGTTGACGGGCCCGTTTGTGAACACAAACGCGCCGGTCGCTGCAGACGCGGCTGCGTTTGCTGACCCGTATACCACGATGTACTTCATGGGATCCGGGCCGCCGCAACAGGGCGCTGGTCCGAGCTGGCCAGAGAAGGCGTCGGGTTCTTCGAGGATCACGGGCACGTCGCAGAGCGTGCATCCCGGCACACCGTTCTGTGATACGGTGGGACCACCACCGGCGGGCTTCACGCAGTGTCCGCCGACCAATGGGCCCAACACGTCAACGTTCGGGCAAAGCGGCGGTGTCTTCGCCATGGGCATCGCACCGTATAACGCGGTCGCGAACACCGCGCAGGCGTATAGTTACGAACCATATCCGCAGCCAATGTATGATAATGCCGTCACGCATCCGACATTTGTGCCATGGGGCGGCCCGCCGGCGTTCGATCCAGACGGCAATGGCATGGGCACGCGAGACGGTCTGATCATCCTCGGTACGGATTCATTTGGCTTCAACTACTTCTTGGGGGTCGGCGAAGGCATCAACGTCTTCGAAGGCGTCACGCCCGGCGCCGGCACGTACACGCTAAACGTGATCGTGTCGTATGTGCTGAGCGGCGGCGGTCAAGGCTCGGTGACGTTCACGACGCCTGCGACGATGGGGTCGACGGCGACGCTGCCGACCCTCACCGCGCCCTTTGTGACACCGGATGGCACGGGTGGAGGGTCGTTCACGGCGTCTGTGCCCGGCGGCGTGACAGAAGAGCTCATCCAGATAATCAACTATGGGCCTGGCGGCGGTCCATTGGCCGGCGGCGGCGCGAGCAATTACAATTGCCACGGTCCCAAGGGCACGTCATTTGCGCCTGTCTATTTCACGGTCGCCGTGCACTCGTCCGGCGCGTACGATATCGGAAAACTGCATGGCGCGAACAACGAGGCAGGCGGTCCGGGTTCGCTCACGCCCACGCCTTCCATCTGCAATCCGGCCCAGAACAATGCTGCATGGTCAGCGGCCGGGAAGGCGCCGCTGCCAAATGCCGGCGACAACTTCACGGTGCAAGTGATCGGCTTTGACTACCCTGAGTATGAAGCGGCATTTGGGCTCACCCAGTCGACGACGCCGCAAGCGCCGCCTATCACAGGTCCGAGCGGCCAGTCAGATATCACGATCTCCTTGCCGGTTGAAGAAGACTGGACGTCGACCGGTTACGTCGCGACTACGTTGAGCGTTGCTCGCCATCCGCTGCTGCGATCTCGCGCACGGTCGATGCCATTTGGGAACATCATGGCACCCGAGCGCTATCGCAGACTCGGCGTTCCCACGCCTCGAATTTGAGTTTCAGGGGTCAATTCGGACGACACTCTCGATAAGGCCGCGAAAGATGGTAATCGAGTATGCGGGCACGACGAAGGCGTCGTTCTCATTGCCGGCGATCGAGACCTGAAGAGGTCCGTCGTTGGGCGCGGGGATTTCGGTTGCCGAGGTCCCTCGCCAGCGGTACTGGGCGACGCCAAACGTGGTCCTCGTCAGCGGAGCCTTGTACTCTTTTCGTGCGGGTCCCTCGAAGCCGAAATCAATGTCGACATCGTGACTCTCGGCGTCCTTGTTCACGATCATGACTGACCAAGAGCCATCTGGACGCTTCGCGGCGTAGGCAGTAACGGGCGGATTCGCAGCCGTC
>JAFANK010000364.1 GCA_019232725.1 Vulcanimicrobiota bacterium
GGCGGCGCGGTGCTGGGCGATCGCGTGCGCATGCAGCGCCACGCGGGCGATAGCGGCGTGTTCATCCGCAGCATGGCGGCGCGCCATACGCCCGGCGGCCTCGCGCCGGCCACGCGTGATGTCATCCGCGCCTTCGACGCGTTCGGCTGCGACGTCATCTTGGTCGAGACCGTGGGCGTCGGCCAAGTCGAGCTCGAGATCATGAAGGTGGCAGACACCGTGATCGTGGTGACGGTGCCCGGCCTCGGCGATTCCGTGCAGACGATCAAAGCCGGGTTGCTCGAAATCGCCGATTGCTTCGTCGTCAATATGGCCGACCGGCCTGGCTCCGCGCTCACAGTCGCGGACCTGCGCGCGATGCTCACGCTGGGCGGCGCCGAGGAGCGGCGACGGCGTTGGGTGCCGCCTATCGTCGAGACGATCGCCATCAACGGACAGGGCGTCGAAAAGGTGTGGGAAGTCTGCCAGCAGCATCGCCACGTGCTGAGCGCTGACGAACGCATGGGCCGCTCGCGCGATCGTCTCCGCGAGGAAGTCCTTGAAGCGGTCACTCGCGGCGTTGGCGCCTATGTCAACGAGTCGCTGTCGCGCAACGGCGAGATGGAAGAGGTCATGGCTGCAGTGTTGCGGCGCGAGCTCGATCCCAAAAGCGCTGCTGATCGCATCATCGAGCATCACTTACGGCGGCTTTCGTGAACGCGGCGGCGGTGCGCGTCTGCGCGGCCGCTGTTGGTCTTCTGCTGTGTCTTGGCACAGCGCAAGCAGCCCCGACACCAGAGCAGGCGCAGTCGATCTCACGGCAAGCGTACATCTACGGTTATCCTCTGGTCGATCTCTATCGGATCTATTACCAGTTCTTCATCAACGACCAGAGCCCGGAGCACCGCCACTACACCAACCGGCTCTATAATGCGCCGGGATTGTTTGGCCCGAACAACACGACCTTGCAAAGCCCGGACGCCGACGTGCTCTTCTCGTTTGCGCTGCTCGATCTGCGCACGCAACCGAGCGTCGTGACACTTCCCGCGATCGCACACAATCGCTTTTACTCAGCGCAGTTCGTCGATCAGTACACCTACAACATCGCGTATGCCGGCACGCGCACAACCGGCGATGGCGGCGGCAAGTTCTTCGTGGTTGGGCCCGGATGGAAGAAGCCTGCACCGGCCGGGATGAAACAGGTGATCCGGGCCGACACGCAGTTTGTTTTGGTAGCACTCCGGACGCAGGTCTTCAACGCCGCCGATCTGAGTGAGGCACGCAAAGTCCAAGCCGGCTACCGCGTGCAAACGCTCTCTGAGTATCTCAAAACGCCGACGCCGCCAGCCCCAAAGAAGGTCCATTGGATCTTGCCGCTCGGCCGGGATGCGCAGATGCGCGGGCTCGACTTCTTCAATCTGCTCGCATTTGTCGCCCAGTTCTGCACGATCGACCCACAAGAGCGACCATTATGGCAGCAATTCGCGACGCTTGGCATCAAGCCAGGCGTGCATTTCGACAGCAACGCGCTGCCGATCGACGACGTTAAGGCAGTGCGGTCAGGAATGACCGTGGCCCAGCTCGATGTGCTGGCCAAACGCCAATCGCTGACATCTTCCGCGGGCGTTTTCGGTGACCGAGCTCAACTGCACGGTGACTACCTCACGCGAGCCGCGGGCGCGCAACTCGGCATTCTGGGCAACACTGCGCAGGAAACCTTGAGCTTTGTCATCATCTTGGACCCGCAGAAAAAAATGCTGTCAGGCCTGCTCAACCGCTATAGCCTGCACTTCGGCCCGCGCGACTTGCCCCCGGTCAACGCTTTTTGGTCGTTGACGCTCTACGAGCTCCCCTCACGGCTGCTCGTCCCCAACGCGCTCAATCGATACTTCGTCGACTCCGGCATGCTCCAATCGATGAGCAAAGACAGCGACGGCGGGTATACGATTCTCATCCAGAATCCGACGCCGAACGGCAACCTGGACGCCAACTGGCTGCCCGCGCCCCAAGCGCCATTTTACCTGATCCTGCGGCTGTACTATCCAAAGGCCCAAGCGCTGAATGGCCAGTGGAAACCGCCGGCTATCCAGGTGCTTTCTCCCCCAACGCCGATGCCCACGATCCCGCCGCCGCCTTCAGGCACGCCTGGCCCGAAGACGTCCCCCTGATTTCCAGAACGCGAAAAGATACTTTTGAATTATGGTTAGCCTGCCGGCGGCCGGGTATACTCGTTGCCACGGGGGACTTTAGAGATGATCTCATTTCCGCTCGAACTTGTCCGCGAACCGACTGAAGATGATGTGCTGCACATCGATCCGGTGGTTGAGTACGACCGGCGCAAGGTGTGGCGCGAGTGGGCGACTGCAGTGATGGACGAGGCACCAGAAGCAGTCGAGCAGATCGTCGCCCGCGGCCGCCCAACCGGCCCCTAAACGTTAGATCAACTACCCAATGTAGGGGCGGCACTTTTACGTGCCGCCCTTTAGCGTTGAAAGAGATCGGCTCTAAAGAGTCGACCCTACTTTATCTCGACCACTTCGCCTTGTTGTGCGGGCGTCGCATTGATGTGGTACTGCGACGCCACGGCAGCTGCCAGCGATGCAGCCGGGCCGGGATCCGCGTGCACGATGAACGTCCGCGGCGAGGAAGTGAAGTTGCCGAACCAGCGCAACAGCTCGCTGCGATCGGCGTGCGCAGAAAAGCCGTCGATGTGCGCGATTGTAGCATGGACATCGATCGGCACACCCATCACCTTCGGGTGTTTTTGCCCGGCCAGCAGCTGCTGCCCGAGCGTGCCCGGCGACTGGAATCCCACAAGACACACGGTGTCGTTCGCACGGCCCAACCGGTTGCGCAGATGATGCAGCACGCGGCCACCCGCAGCCATGCCGCTCGAGGCGATGATGATCGCATTGCTTGAGAGGTCGTTGAGCTTGATCGAGTCCGCTTGCGTCTGGACATTTGTCACGTGCTTGGCACCGATGCTCTCATCGCCCGCTCCGAAGCGCTGGCGAAGGTCAAAGCGCGTCGCCTCGGGATGGCGCTCCATGATGTCATCTGCTGCGATGCCCATCGGGCTGTCGACATAGATCGCGCAGGCCGGGATACGGTTTGCAGCCTGCAACTGCCCGATCGCGTACAGCACTTCTTGCGTTCTACCGATCGCAAATGATGGGATCACGAGCACGCCATTCCGACCGAGGCTTGCATTGATCACCGTGCACAGGTCGTCTTGCGGATCGCTTTGGGGATGCAACCGGTCGCCGTACGTGCTTTCGGCCAGCACATAGTCGGCCTGCGCGATGGGCGTTGGATCGCGTAAGAGCGGCCTGCCGTAGCGGCCGATGTCGCCCGTGAACACAAGTATCTTGTGCTCAAAGAAGATCTCCATGATCTCGGAACCGAGGATGTGGCCTGCATCGCTGAAGCGGAACGTACAGCCCGGCAGATCGGTGCACATCTGCCCGTATTCGACATGCGAGAAGAGCGGCACGACCTTCTCGACATCGGCCGTCGTGTACAACGGGGTTGTGTGCAGCCCGCGTTCGGGATGACGCGACGCGCGCTTGGCTTCGTCTTCTTGCAGACCGGCCGCGTCGCGCAAGACGAGTTCGGTGACATCGGCTGTTGCGGACGTGCAGTAGATGCGACCGCCAAACCCCTGCTGCACGAGCGCCGGCAGGTAGCCGCAATGATCGAGATGGCCGTGGGAGAGCAACACCGCGTTCAGATGCGCGGGATCGACGGGCGGCGGCGTCCAGTTCCGCTGGGTCAGCTCGCTCAAGCCCTGATAGAGTCCGCAGTCGAGCAGGACGCGTGTACCAGCATCGGTCTCGAGCAGATGCTTGCTGCCGGTGACGACGCCGGCGGCGCCGATGAAGGTGATCCGAGCCATGCGTTAGCCTGGCGCTTCCGCGAAGACTGATGGGTGCCGGTAGTGCTCGGCGCGATAGACATCGATGCAACGGTCGACGAGCACCTTTGGGTCGGCTTCGTAGATGAGTCGCGCGCCGGTATGCTTGTGGATCTTCGGCACGATCTCGGGCAGGTGATCGGCGATGCCCGCTGTGTGCGCCAGGATGCCGATGAGTTTGCCTTCGTCGTAAGCGATCGCGAATTCCCCAAGCGTACCCGATCGGCCGCCGACGATGATGACGATGTCGGATGAATGGATGTTGTCGACTTCACGTCCCATCAAACCGCTACCAGTATAGATGATGACGTCGAACTTCTCGACCGGCGACTCGTAGCGAAACACGTGCTCGCTGCGCGACAGCGCTGGTGAAATGCCGATCGACAGACCACCCGCTGCTTTAGCCCCGCGCGCCGCGTCGTACGGCAGCCCTGGGCATGCGCCGGTGATGAGCGTGCATCCCGCCTGCGCGATCGCGACACCAAGATCATAGCAGCGCCTGCGTATCTCGACGCTCAAGTCGCCGCCCGCCGAACCCATCACACCGATCGTGCGCACCGTGTTGTCGCGGCAGGGATCGTAATTGGGGTCGAGGTCGGGCGCGACACCGGCGGGATCGGCGTATGGATGCAGCTCAGCTCTTGTAGAGCCGTCGCTTTCTCGTGCGTCGGACATGCGAAAGTCGCTTCGTGTCAGCGCCGGTGCGCGCCTGCGCCAGGCTTCGCCTCGCCTGCGTCAAAGAAATGCATGGGAACATGCAGACACGCAGTACGATCAGAAATATCGGCATCGTGGCACACGTCGATCATGGCAAGACGACGCTGGTGGATGCCATGCTGCGCCAAGCCGGCATCTTCCGCGATCCCACTGCAGCCGGCGAACGCATCATGGACACCAATCCGATCGAACGCGAGCGCGGCATCACGATTTTGGCGAAGAACACCGGCATCATCTGGCACGGCATGAAGATCAACATCGTCGACACACCCGGCCATGCCGACTTCGGCGGCGAGGTCGAACGCGTGCTGCAAATGGTCAACGGCGTGCTATTGCTGGTCGACGCGGCCGAAGGTCCGCTGCCGCAAACGCGCTTCGTGTTGCGCAAAGCGCTCGAGCAAGATCTGCCCGTCGTGCTTGTCATCAACAAGATCGACCGTAAAGATGCGCGGCCCGCCGAAGTGCTGGATGAAGTCTTGGCCCTGTTCATCGACATCGGCTGTGCCGATCACCAGCTCGATTTTCCTGTCGTCTACACCAATGCGCGCGAAGGGACTGCGACCCTCGATCTCAAGCAGCCCG
>JAFANK010000143.1 GCA_019232725.1 Vulcanimicrobiota bacterium
CGTACAAGGCCTTCGCCCGCGAGCTGAGCGAGCGCCTCACGAATCGGACTGCGGCTCACGCCCAGTTCTCCAGCCAAGGCGAGTTCGTTCAACCGCTCCCCGGGCTCGATGGTGCCTTGTTCGATGCGTTTTCTGAGGTAGCTAGCAACGCGTTTTGACGTGGATGCCCGCTCCAAGGTTTGGGGCTGGATCTGTTTCTGCATGGATTGTCGATTGTCGACAATCCATCGTAAACCCTTTTGGTGTAGGGCGGCGAGCGGTATTCGCCTATAGTTAATCGTAGCGCAGATTGAAGGCCGGCTTTACGTAGTACAGCCGCAGGCGTAGCCCTCCGAGGAACCCTTCGAAGCCAAGCGTGTCGCGCACGAGTAGGCGGGGTTGCACCACGTTGGCCGGCAGGTCGAAGACGATCGTCTCGGTCTCTCCAGCGCCGAGGATCTTGTGGCAGTGCGACCGCGTGGAGTGCAGCGTACGGTCGATCGCGATCTGGCCTGGATGCGAATAGGTGTAGTTCGTGCCGTCATAGTCGATTGCATAAACGGCGTCGTTGCTCCAGTCAAAGCGCCCCCACCAGGGCGCCTCCATGTCGGCGGTCACGATGTAGAATGTGCCCTGCGCAATAGCAGCGTGGGGACCTCTTCCGATTGTTTTGACTCTGCGGACGTTGCTGACGGCAAAACAGTACTCGTCCCAGCAGTAGCTATTGCCCAGGCCGTACGGATGCAGCGGCTGCGCGAGCATCGCCACGCTTGCCAAGATGAAGAAGACCGCCAGGCCGATCGCCGCAATACGCAGCGCTGGACGCACGGAATCGAGGAAGCGCCAACCGGTGAAGCTGAGCCAGCGCAGAGCTTGGCTCACGATCCAATCCAAGGTGACGCCGGCATAGACGGCGAGTATCGGCGCGAGCGCCAGCGTCCAGGCGAATGCCTTCGTCGGAAATCCTGAACTGGCACACCAGGCGACCTCGGAGCTGGGTACGAGTTGCACATGAAGCAGCAGCGCCAATGGAACCCACGCAGCGAGGATAAGCGCTACTCGCCATGCACCTCGAGGGAAGACAAAACCCAGTACGGCACCCATGAGCAGCCCAAGCAGCAGCGCAGCATCACCTTCATGCCAATGAATCGCGAGCAGGCCACAGGCAATGGAGACGGCGGCTGCAGCTCCCAGAGCAAGCAGATCCGTGGTCTTGGTGCCCATGGCTGCGTGCTACTTTGCGGCGCAAAGTAATTCCTGCTGACTACTTCTCTTTGAGCAATTGCTGGACGGTGTCATCCACCACCTGGTCTTGAGAGTCGCCGACCACTGTGTGGCGTAGGGCCCCGGCACGATCGAAGATGAGCTGCGTCGGCCACGCACTAATGCCGCAGAGATTCCACAGTTTGAAGTCGTTGTCTATGGCGACTGGCCAGACAACGCCCTGTTCCTTCAGCGACGCGATGACGTTGTCGCGATCGCGCTCCACCGCCGTCTCCGGGCTGTGGACGCCCAAAATGATCAGGTCGTTCCGAGACACCTTGCGGTAGAGGGCACGCAGATTCGGTTCGATGTTCTGGCAATTGATGCAACCGAACGTGTAGAAGTCGACGATCACCACTTTTCCTCGCACGAGGTTAGCCGTGGGCGTGGCGTTGAGCCACTCATGCGCCCCGAGAATTGTGTCGATGGTGAGCGCGCCAGCCTGGGCCGGCGACCGTACCGCTGTGGAGAAGGCCATGGCCACGACCAATAAGACGCACAAAATCGTTCGCATAGGATTTCACCTCGCTACGGTTCATACGCATGCGCCGACCTATGTGGATTACAATCGGATATACGGAGCCATGCGGTCGAACTTCGATGGGCCAATGCCGGACACGTTTTGCAAGTCATCCACCGTCTGGAAAGGGCCGTTGGCCGTTCGATATTCCACGATCCGCCGCGCCAGGCCCGGGCCCACGCCCGGCAGTTGGGTCAGCTCTGTTTCGGTAGCCGTGTTGATATCGAGCGTCTGGCCCGGCTGCAGCTTGTGGCTGGAGCGACTGCTCCCGTGTCGAGCGCGATGTGTTGCTGCTGTATCTGAAGAGATCGCTTCTTGGCCGAAAGATGCAGCGAGTACTTGGCCCTTCCTTGGTACATCGATTTTCATGGCATCCGTAAGCGTCTGCGCAAGGTTGAGTTGCTCCAGATCGGCGTTGCCAAGCGCGCCACCGGCGCGGTCGATCGCATCGTTCACGCGAAGGCCCGCGGTGAACGTATAGACCCCGGGGCGGCGAACCGCACCGCACACATACACGGCGAGCATTGTCGGCGATGCAAAAGCGGAGGGCGGCGCAGTTGGACTTTGCGCGGCCAGTAGCGCTGTTGGCACGGTCGCTTGCGACACGGAACCAACGTTGGAAGCCGGGCCGTTGCTGGGACGCGCAACCACGAATCCTAAGAGCAGAATGGCGACAGCGCCGGAGAGCCACCATCGAAGGTGTTTTGCGTTGTGCATAGCGGCCACATCACGCGAGACGCTCTATTGGTCAAGCGCGACGCACCATGGTGTGCAGCGCCAGGCCACAAGTTACAACGAACGCCGCAGGCGGATAAAAAGGCTTTCGCGGGCGCCAAGCCATTGGCGCCACCGCCGCATTTCCACAAAACCGCAACGCTTCCAAAAACGCAGGCCGGGCTCGTTTTGCTCGACCACGTTGAGTTGAAGCTCTCGCGCGCCATTCGCTGCCGCGGCGAGCGCAAACCGCTCAACAACTTCTCTCCCTATCCCTGCGTTGCGTGCGGTGGGTGAGAACAAGAGCAAGCCGATATACCACACCCCGCGCTCGGGGTAGTCGACAAAGGCGTCGAGCACGCCAACGAGCGGGGCGCTGTCTTTCAGCGCGATGCCCAGCAGCATCTTATTGTCTGGGCTGCTTCCGGCTTCGGGCCCCGCATAAAAGACTGCCTGGGCTTCTGCCGGCCCAGGCGGATGCCCGAGGACAAGTTCGTGGTAGTCGACGCACTCCTCGAGCAAGGCCTGCAGTGCCGGCCCATCGTCACTCGTGAGCTCATGTGCAGTGAACAGGGTACCCGCAAGCGTGGTCAGATGCATCATCGATCTTGTCAAAGAGTTTCCCCGGCCGGTGCAGTACGTGTGGTTGTCTTTACCCACGTCAGCACAGGTGCAATACTATGCCAGCCTATCTCATCGCATGCGTCGAGTGGCACAACAACGAGGCCATCGAGAAGTACGGGGGGATCACCCGAGAGTCGCTTCGCCCGTATGGCGGCAGATATCTCGTGCGCGGCAGCCCGCGTGCGCAGATCGAAGGTGAACACCCGCCCAAACGTCTTGCGGTCGTGGAATTTCCAACGGCAGCAGCAGCTGAGGAATGGGCGAAATGCGACGCGTACGCGCCGGCGCGAGAGATCCGCGCACAGCATGCGACCACGCATTGGATCGTGGTCATGGAGGGCATACCGTGAACGTCGCCAGCCGGTTGAGTATTGCGGCCACCGTTTTGACGTTGACCGGAGCGTCGACGCTGCAAGCAGCGCCAACAGATCAAGCCCAAGCACTGCAGGCGCTCGCCCACCGCTATTATGCGTTTGCACAAAGCGCGAACCCGATCGGCGAAACCGATTCCGGTCTCCACACAGCAGATGGCAAACTTGCAGATTTCTCACCTGCGGCGCAGGCCCGCTATGGGCGCCAACTTCGGGCGTTCCGCGATGAGCTTGCCGCCTTGGCCCCAGGCGGCGCTTCTGTGCACGATCGCGTCGACTATCTCTTGGTACGCGCCGACATGGAAGGCGACTGGTGGACACGGACTTATCTCAAATCTCTACAGCGAGATCCAACCGTTTATGAGAGCGAATGCTCGAACGGCATCTTCTCACTGCTTAAAAAGAAATTCGCCGACAACACCGTGCGCGCGGCCGATGCCACCGCTCGGCTACAAGCGTGCCCTGCGGTTCTCAAACAGGGCGAAGCCAATCTCACTGATGCGGTCCGCGAATTTGGCGTCGTCGCCTCCCAGGACATCGCGCAAGGTGACGCGCTCTACACGACAAGCTTGCAAAGCCTGACCACAGGCGTCTCAAGCGCCGAACGTGACCAGCTCTATGCCACCCGAGACAAGGCGCTCGCCGCGCTGCACGACTACAAACGCTGGGTGGATGCGAATCTCCCGCGCTGGCACTCGGGCGGGTTTGCGGTCGGCAAGGAGCAGTACGACTGGATGCTGCGCCGCGTGCTGTTACTGCCGTACACGTCAGATGATCTATTGCAGCTCGCGCACATCGAGCTTGCGCGCGATCGGGCCCTCGACGCCTGGGAGCGTGACCGGCAGACCTATGCACCCGGAACGACAAAAAGCCAGCCGACGTTCACCGACAAGGAATCGTTCCTGCGATATTACGAGGACCAGACTGCACTGTTACGATCATTTGTGACGACCCACCACATCGTCACGATACCATCGTATGTGGGCAACTTCCGCATCGTTGAGTTGCCAAGCGCGCTGGCAGCAGTCAACCCAGGCGGCTTCATGAACGCGCCTGGCGTGTATGACAAAGATCCGACAGGTTTCTATTTCGTCCCAGACTACGATCCAACGAACACGATCTTCTTCGCGGCGCAAGCGCGCCAGTCGGTACTTCCGGTGCTTGCCCACGAAGGTATTCCCGGACACTTCCTGCAGCTGTCGATCGCGAACCACAACGCGGACTACATCCGCCGGATGCATGGCGACGGTGTGTTCATCGAAGGTTGGGCGTTCTACGGCGAGGAGATGCTGATGCGCACCGGCCTGTATTTGTCAGATCCCGCGGCTCGGCTCCAGGTCATCCATCTCATGCGCCACCGTGCGACCCGCATCATGGTGGACGTCAATCTGGCAACGGGCACGATGACGTTGCCGCAAGCAATCTCGTTTTTCGCCAAGACCGCGGGCATCGACCACGACACCGCCTACGGTGAAGGAACGCGTTTTGCGGAGGGCCCCGGTCAGGCCATCGACTATCTCACGGGCAAGACGCAGATCGAAACGCTCATCGGCCATGCGCGCGACGCCATGGGCTCCAGTTATTCACTGCAAGCTTTCCATGACCGGCTCTTGAGCTATGGTTCAGTCCCCCTGTCGTGCATTGCATGGGAGTGGTTCGGCGATACCAGCTGGATCGACAAAGTACAAGAGCCCATCGCGCCGGTTTCAATGTAGGGGCTACACCACAGGTTCTGAGTCGGCGATAGAAGCGCCGCGTTTTGTTGTCTGATTGCCGGGCCCCAGGGCTCGGCGAACGCTCTATGGTACAATACGGTGCATGGTATCTTCCGCACAGAAGATCCCAGCGTATTCGCCACAGACGATCGAACCGAAGTGGCAGAAGATCTGGGAAGAGCGCCGGCAGTACGAGGCCACCGAGAGCGACGTCAAGGCCAAGTTCTACCTGCTCGAGATGCTCCCGTATCCGAGTGGCGATCTCCACGTCGGTCACGCGCGTAATTACACGCTTGGCGACGTCATCGCGCGGTTCCGGCGAATGCGCGGCTTGAATGTGCTGCACCCCATGGGATGGGATGCCTTTGGGTTGCCGGCCGAGACCGCGGCCATCGCGCGTGGCATGCATCCGCGCGCTTGGACCGCCTCCAACATCGCCAACATGCGCTCCCAGATCAAGAAGTTGGGCACGTCGTACGACTGGACGCGCGAAGTCGACACATCATCGCCCGAGTTTTATCGATGGACGCAGTGGCTGTTCTTATTGATGTTCCGCAAAGGCCTTGCGTATAAGGCGGAAGCGTATCTGAACTGGTGCCCTAAGGATAAGACGGTGCTCGCCAACGAGCAGGCTGAAGGGGGCGTGTGCTGGCGTTGCGGCACGAAGGTCGAGCGTCGCAAGCTCAACCAGTGGTTCTTCCGCATCACCCAATACGCGGACCGGCTGCTCGAAGGTCTCGACCGCCTTGAGGATTGGCCCGAACGCGTCAAGACGATGCAGCGCAACTGGATCGGGCGCAGCGAGGGAGCAACGCTCTCATTCGAGGTGGAGAGTGGCATCGGCCACGTCGATGTGTTCACGACGCGGGTCGACACGCTGTTCGGCGCCACGTTCTTAGCGATCGCGCCCGAGCATCCGCTGCTCCCGCGCCTGATCGCGGGCCACGAGGAAGCGTCTGCTGTCGAGGCATTCGCCGCGTCGCTCAAGGACAAGACAGAACTCGACCGCACGCAGCTCATGGAGAAGCAGGGCGTTTTCACGGGCGCGCATGCGAAGAATCCGCTGTCGGGCGAGCGCATCCCGATCTGGGTGACCAACTATGTGGTCGCGGAGTATGGGACGGGTGCCGTCATGGGCGTGCCTGCCCACGACCAGCGCGATTTTGATTTTGCGCGCGAGCATGGCATCGTCATCCGGACCGTGGTCAAGCCAGCCGATGCGGCCAGCGTGCCGAGCGCGAGCAAACTTCCGTCTGCATTTGTTGATGATGGCGTGCTTGTCAACAGCGGCGAGTTCAGCGAGCTGACGAGCGCTGCGGCCCGAACGGCGATGACCGCGAAGCTGGTCGCCAAAGGCGCGGGCACGCCGACCGTCAACTATAAGCTGCGCGATTGGCTGATCTCACGGGAGCGGTACTGGGGTGCGCCCATTCCCATGATCTTGTGCCCGCGCGATCGCTACGTGCCGGTTCCGGAGTCTGAGCTTCCCGTGCGCTTGCCCGATGACGCACCGATCACCGGTGTTTCTGGAAGTCCGCTCGAGCATGTGCCGTCGTTCATGAACACGACGTGTCCGAAATGTGGCGGGCCGGCGACGCGCGAGCCCGAGACGATGGACACCTTCATGTGTTCGTCGTGGTACTTCTTGCGCTACCTCAGCCCGCATGACGCGCGCGAGCCGTGGTCGCAGAAGGCGGTGCGCTACTGGGCGCCAGTCGACCACTATATCGGCGGCATCGAACACGCCGTCTTGCACCTCATGTACTCGCGGTTCTTCTATAAGGTACTCGCCGATGAAGGCCTCGTGCCGGGCGACGAGCCCTTCATGCGCCTCTTCAACCAGGGGATGGTGCTCGGTGAGGGCCACGAGAAGATGAGCAAGTCGCACGGCAACACGATCGGCATCGATGAAGCCGTGCGCAAGTACGGCGCCGACGCATTGCGTATCTTCGAGATGTTCGCGGGCCCGCCAGAATCTGATTTTCCCTGGTCGACGACCGGTATCGCCGGCGCCACGAAAATGCTGCAGCGGATCTGGCGACTTGTGCTGCAGCACGAACCGGCGCTGCGGCCACAGCTGCAAAGTGGGGGCCGGGCCGATGTGGATGGGCGCCCAAGCGATGCTGCCGAAACCGAGTTGCGTCACAGCGTTCACGCCAAGATCAAACAGATCGGCGACGAGCTCGACGATCGCATGCACCTGAACACCTGCGTCGCCGCGATCATGTCGCTCATCAACGATGTCGACGATTTTGCCGCCAAGCACGAACACGCTGACGAGTCGCCGGCGTTTGCCGAGGCGTTGCGCACGCTCTTGCTTTTGTTAGCGCCATTTGCTCCGCACATCGCTGAGGAGCTTTGGGAGCGAACCGGGCACGAAGGCAGCATCCACCAGCAGCATTGGCCGGCCTACGACCCGGCAGCGCTCCAGCGAGCGTCGATCGCAGTAGTCGTCCAGGTGAACGGCAAACGCCGTGGCGTTGTGGACGCACCGCCCGGGTTGGATGAGAACGCGGTGTTCGAAAAGGCGAAGATCGTTGAGACGGTGGCTGCGCAGCTGCAGAATAAGCGCGTACGCAAACTCGTCTACGTCAAGGACAAGCTCCTCAACATCGTCGCCAACTGAAGATCAAAGATAAAAAGGCAGCTGCTCGCGGAGAGAGCGAACGGCCATCGACGTCCGCCACGAAGCCTGACTGATGACCGTGAGCAACAGGGTCGCACCAGCGTCACGCTGGTTGTTAGAGGACTCAGGGACGCCGTACACTTGGTTGACACGCCCCGCTCGACTGGCTTGTTCAAGCTTTTTCATTTCATCGAAATAGCTGTGCCGAAGCGTATCTGACGCGCTCAGGACCGCTTGCTTTTCGCCTGGGATCAGGGCCGCATCAAGCCGGCGAACAGCGGTGGCTGCATCGGCGTTTGGATTCGTCGCGAGGTCTCCAACAATGTGTGCCAGCAGCTGCCTGTGAGCGGGTGCGAGCGCCGCAAGCATCGTGTTCTCGGCCTCTTGCCGATCTCGTTGTATTTGTTGCCCGGATGCCTTGAATTGCTGCTCAATTCGCGCCTGGATACCAGAATCCACGGGCCGTTGTTGTTCCGCCGATGGCGCATGTGTGCATCCCAAGCATGATGCGACCAAAAGAGCCAAAAGCAACGCGGTGTGCTTCACGGGTTTGCTCTGAAGTACGCGGCTGTCGTGGCGATGCCGTCAGCGAGTGGCGTCTGCGGTTCCCAACCGAGGACGCTTTTTGCTTTGTCGATCGCGAACACACACCGGTAGACGTCGCCAGGACGTTTTGGCGCCTTGACGACCTCGACGTCATGGCCGACCGCAGCGGCGATAGCGCCGTGCAACGCGTTCACCGAGGTGCCGACACCCGTTCCGACGTTCACGACCTCACCGTTACCTTTGTCGAGCGCCAAAAGATTCGCGCGCGCGACATCGCCCACGAACACATAATCTTTTTGCTGTTCGCCGTCCCAGTCGACGCGGATCGGCTGGCGTTGTAAGATCTTCCCCGTGAAGATGGCGATGACGCCGGCTTCGCCATTGGGGTCTTGTCGCGGGCCGTACACGTTGCCGTACCGCAAGGCAGTGAACTGCAACCCACCTGAGGCCGCGAAGTAGCGCAAATAATGCTCCGCGACCATCTTGGTGATCCCATACGGCGACTCGGGGTTTTGCGGGTGCCGTTCGTCGATGGGCAGATATTGCGGCGTTCCGTAGGTGGCCGCGGACGACGCGAAGACGACCTTCCCCGTCTTGTTCGCCGCGGCGCTCATCAACACGTTGAGCAAGCCTTTGACGTTGACGTCGGCATCGTAGAGCGGGTCTTGGGTGGAGATGGCGACGCTATGCTGCGCCGCATGATGGCTGACCGCATCCGGTTTGAAACGTGAAAAGACCTCGCCGAGCTTGGCGTCGCGGATGTCGAGTTCGAAGAGTTGTGCCTTGGGGTTGACGTTTGCGCGGCGCCCGCCGCCGTGGGTCCAAAAGGAGTCGACAATAGCAACCTCATGGCCGGCGCCGAGGAGCGTGTCGACGACGTGTGAGCCGATGAACCCAGCACCGCCGGTGACGAGGATGCGCATGTCAGATCACGTCATGCGCAGCCGGCGGTGCAGGCCACTTTACAGGCGCCTGTTAGAGGCGCAGATGGCCCGTCACTGCGAGCAGGATCAGGATCAGCATGATGATGACGAATGCCTCCACTCTTCACTCAACCCCCTTCCCAAAAAGACCTGATGACGGACTTGCTCTTTCCCGCTTCAGTCAGGGCGTTCCTCGCGCTTCGTGAAAATGCCAGGTTGACGCGCGATGACATCGGCGTGAACCTGATACAGTGGACGCGGCACTCGATGGTGTGAACAATCATCGCCTCGCGCTTGGGTTTGGCTGTTTTGCGTGCGGCATTATCCTCGTCGCTCGTGTCACACGCGCCGAGTGTATCGCGATTGTGGCGGCGGTCGCCATCGCCATCGCCTGCATAACGCACGTGCGCGTGCAAAAGTTGCTCACCGCCATGCTCGGTATCGTCGTGGTCGGCGCTCTGGCTGGTGTGTTGGCGCTTACGAGGGCGCAGAAGGTACCATTCGCGGGTCTGGATGGACACCACATCGTGGTAGAAGCAGTGGCGCTCGAGCGACCGCGCATCCAGGAGACAGCGCTTATGCGTGCCCGCATCGTGGTGGTGCGGGCGCCTATTAGTGAGGCTGCCCGTGGCTTGCCAGGCGCCGTGGCACTCGTCAGCTTCCCCGCCGATACCCCGAGCAGTCTTGCCGGGCAGCGTGTCATCATACGCGGCAGGCTGGATCTTCCAGGTGGCTCGCGTAACGATGGCGAGCCTGCGCAGCGCGATGAGCTCGCCGACCAAGGAGTAAGCCTCATCCTCGTCGCCCACCACGCGGGCGATGTCCGCGCGGTCGGAGCGGCCGCCGGTTGGGAAGCCTGGTGGGCTCGGGCGAGGGCGTTACTGGCCGGAGCGATTGAGTCTCGTTTGCCGGCGCTCGAAGCGACGGTGCTCGAGGGCATCCTCTGGGGCGACCGGGGGAATCTTCCGGCAGCGCTACGACAAGAGTTCTCGGACACCGGCACCGTGCACGTACTCACAACCGCGGGCCTGCATTTAGGCATTATGGCCGCGATGCTGACGCAACTGGCCACATTCTTGCCCATCGCGAGGCCGGTTCGGGCGGTGCTGGTCGTTGCCGGTTCGTGGTTGTACGCCGCGCTCGCCGGCATGCATCTGCCGACCGTGCGCGCGGCGACCATGCTGACGGCGGGCACGGTTGCAGTGGAACTTGGCCGAGCACGAACCGCAAGTGCGGTGCTGTCTGCGGCGGCCCTCGCCGTAGTGGTACCGCATCCACTCGTATTGCTCTCGCCATCGTTTTCGATGTCCTTCGCATGCGTCGCGGGCATCGCGCTGATCAGCCCGATCCTCTCAGCACTCGGCTTGCGCGAAGGCTGCGGGCTGCCGCGTATCATGGTAGAGCTGCTGCGCACGAGTTGCGCGGTCCAAGTCGCGTTGTGGCCGCTGCAAGCGCTCTATTTCAACGCCTTCACGCCCTACGCCATCATCACGAACATGATCGTCGTGCCGCTCGTCGGTGTGGTTATGGCGGCGGGTTCGCTGCTCGCAATCTCGACGTTGGTCGTGCCTCTGCTTGCGGGCGCTGTTTCTCATATCGCCTGGTGGGGCCTCACCTTTATCATCGCAACCGTTCAGCAATTCGCAACGCTGCCATATGCGCATTTGGACATGCCACCGCCGTCGCACGTGTTTCTGCTCATGTATTGGGCCATGCTGGGATTGCTATTCATCGCGCTGCAGCGAAATCTCGCCACCCGCAAAGTGCTGATGGTCTCCTTGTGTGCTGGTGCGCTACTCGTTTTTGTCTATTGCTTGCCTGGCATTGCAGAGGCGAGGAGCCGCGACATGCGTGTCGATGTGCTCGATGTCGGCCAAGCGGATTGCATCGTCATCCGCGCGCCCGGAGGCCATGCCATGCTCGTCGACGGAGGCGGCAGGCTAGAGCGCACGACGTCTGGCGCGGTCGTCGCAGCACCGCTGGGCGATCGGGTGGCGACGCGCACCGTCATGCCGTTTCTGCTGCGGCATTGGGTGATGCATCTCGATGCGGTCGTCCTGACGCACCCGCACGGCGACCATGCAGGCGGCCTGCCGGTCATTCTCTCGCGCGAGAGGGTCGGCGTCTTGTATGACTCAGCGCAGCTCTATGCAGGCCCGGCCTATCATCGCGCGCTCGACGTGGTGCAAGCGCGCCACATCCGCTGGGTGCGAGCGCAGCGTGGCACCGCGTTTGACCTCGGGCCAGATGTGCACGTGAAAACCCTGGCGCCAGAAGAGCCACTCATTAGCGGGACGTCGTCGGACATCAATAATAACTCAGTCGTGCTGCGCGTGACGTTCGGCGACATCGCGATGTTGCTCACCGGCGATGCACAATCTGAAGCTGAGCAACGATTGCTGTCTCATGGTGATGACGATTTGCGCGCGGACATTCTCAAGGTCGGCCATCACGGCAGCGCATATTCATCCACGGCGGCATTCCTGGCAGCTGTGCACCCCAAGATCGCCATCATCTCCTGCGGGCTGCACAACGTTTTCGGCCACCCAAGCCCGCGAACGCTCACTGCACTACAATCAGTGGATGCGCGCACGTACAGAACGGATCTCGACGGCGGCGTCTCAATAACTTCGGACGGCGTGAGGGTTCAAGCAGAGTCGACCCTGGGTCAATAGCGCGCTGTGGATTCGGACCAGCTATTTGCCTCGGTTACTCGACACGGTCGTATTCGCACGTGTGTAAACGGTCGTCCAATTTGTTTCCCACGTCTTGCCGTTATCCACTGAGAACGCTTGCGCAAAGAAAGGATGATCGCCGGATTGCAGCATCCATTCAAACCGAACCACGATAGGTCTGCCCTTATAGGTGTCGTTGGCGAAGAAATCGCCGACGCCGCGATCGTTGAAATGGCCCACCAGCGCCGGCGGCACAATGCCAAGCTGCCTCGTGCCCCAATACAGCGACCACTGGTGCGTATCTGCATTGTATAGACGGACCGTCATGCCGCCGATGTACTTTTTCGGGCAGCGAAGATCTCCGTCTTCAAGATTCGCGCTGCCATGCCAAAACGGACGGATAACAGATGTTCCGTAGCAGTCGTACCACTCATGGTCGTGCTGGAGACGGTGCCGCAAGATGCGGTAGTGCGTCTGCCAAGATCCAAAAAGAAAATCAAAATCCTTGTGGCCATCGCGCGTCGTCGGCGTCACGAGACTCGAGACTGCCGCGGGCAGTGCGCTTGACAAACCGAGCAAAAGGAGAGCGGCGATAGGCATCGCCCGAGCGGCGGTCTTCATAGGAACTCCTGACTGTTAACGCATTCCAAGATTCGGGGTTAATCGCCGGTCTTTTTCTTTGTTGTGAATCGCTAATGTTAAGCGTCGGCTCAGATCCGCGGCACTGTCCACAGCCCGCGCAGCCAACCGAAAGCAACGATAGCGAATCCCACCGCGATTGCCCAAAGGGCGTGTAGCCACGCGCCAACGATCATCACTAACATTCCGAGCACGC
>JAFANK010000148.1 GCA_019232725.1 Vulcanimicrobiota bacterium
CCTAGCGTGTTCAGGAATTCTAGTGACATGGCGACCTCCACAGACAGCCCCGCGCCGGGCTGGCATGCTTGTGCTTTGTCACCTGTTCTCCTGGCAAGGTGCTCAACCAACACAACCTGTACAACGTTGTGTCACCATCGACCGCGAAATGTTACGAGCGAGTTGCGAGGGGCGGGGCTAAGAAGTCGGGGCCAATCGGATCGGGCACCTCTTCGGTTACAATGTCAACAATTGTCTTTCGAAGATCATCATCGACCTGAAAGTCAAACGCGCCGTCAATCGGCCCCAATTGATGGGGCTTGCGCGCTCCCCAAAGCGCCACACCGACTGCTGGACTATCCAATAACCAACGCAGCGCGAGATGAATGACGCGCTTGCCAAAGCGCTCGCGAGCAATCGCATCGAGTCGTGCAACCGCATCAAGATAATGATCGAATCGAGGTTGTTGAAACTTCGGGTCGGTCAGGCGGACATCGTCACCGTGGAAAACCGTTTCTCTCGTCATGGTACCGCTCAGTAAACCCCGGCAAAGCGCGCTGTACGTGAACGCGCACAACTCGTGCGACTGCGCATAGGGAAGCACGTCGCGTGCAGCGGCGGTCTCGAAAATGTTGTACGGCGGTTGGACGACGTGGAGTGGTGCGTAACGTGCAAACTCCTGCATTTGCGCGGGCGAGAAGTTGCTCACGCCAATCGCTCGAATCTTTCCAGATTTGAAAAGCCCTGCCATTGCAAGGGCAGTCTCTTCCATTGGCGTCCGGTCGTCGGGCCAATGCACAAGGTACACGTCGACGTAGTCAGTCTGCAGCCGGCGCAGTGAAGCGTCGAGCTCTTTATAGATGCGCGCTGCGGATGCGTTACGCGAGACCTCGCCATTCCCGTGCCACTCGAGACCTGCTTTTGTTGCAAGCATCACGCGATCGCGCCAGCCCTTAAGGGCTTTGCCGACGACTTCTTCTGCGTGACCTTCTCCATATATGGGAGCCGTGTCGATGACGTTTATGCCTGCGTCAAAGGCCCGGCGTATCGTAGCTAGAGCCGCTTCGTCATCGTGGCCGCCCCATTCCAGGCCCCCAATCGCCCACGTTCCCAGGCCGATGCGAGAAGGCCGTAATTGCGTACCAACGATTGACGTAAATTCCATATCGTTATCCGCGCTCTTAAGCTTCGCTCATATCTGCCAGGCGCTTTTCCACAAGGCCCCATTGGTATGCTTGGCGCACTGCGTGCCCGAGAGCAACGGCGACTATGACCCAGGCTCCGACAAGTTCGTAGCCTGCGCTCGGTCCAAATTGAGAAATGAGCGCGGCTGTGCCCAACAACACGGCCGCTGACGCCACGCTTGAGCCGGTGTCCAACGCCCGAAAACCCAGCGTTAACCGGTGCATGAATGCGTCTGCGTGAAAGTTTTTGCGAACCTGCAAATACTGATACTCAAAGCCGAATGCCGTCATGACGAAGAAGAGCCCAAAGGTGACAAGAACAAAAAACGCACCGTGGTCCATGCCGATGATCATGACAAATTCGAACAAGCCGAACACAAAGGGGATGAACGCGTCGATCACCCGCACCGGCCACGTATAGAGCAAGGAGCCCATCTGATATTGCGTCCACAGGGTGACGATCGCGAAGAAGATCCCGATGGCCATGACGATCTGTGGAGCGTGGAAGGCCTGGCGTGTGATCAGCGAATCTACTTTGCCGAAGAGCGCGGCTAACGCCGTCCCCTGGATGATGCTCAGTAGTGTGAGAAAAAAGCTTGTGAAAGGGCTTCGCAGACGCTCCCGTATGTCTTCGATTTCTTTCGCGTAAGATCTCATACGCTCTCCCTCACAATTGGTGCTTCATTCCTACGGTAGGGGAACGTTTAACCGCATATCGGCGGATTAGACCGTTTTATACGTCAATCGCACCGCGTCCTCACCGACCCGATCGCTTGCAATAAGGCGCAGCGGCGGGCGAGCGCCTGCGAAGAACGGCTTTCCTCCACCAAGCACCACGGGACGATAGTAGAGATGATATTCATCGATCAGACCCATTTGGGCGAGGCTCGCTGCCAACTCGGGACCGGCGACGGCGATGTCACCGTCGATTTGTGACTTCAACCTGCGAGCGAATGCTTCAATATCGCTATCGACGAGTGTGGCGTTGGGGCCGACCGATTTGAGAAAACGTGACACGACCCATTTTGGCTGCGCTCGCCAGGCGGATGCAAAGTCGCGCTGCAGCGCACTCCAGTCCGGCTGATCGTCATCCCAGTAGCGCAGGAGCTCATATACACGCCGACCGTACAGACTGCCGGCCAAACTGCGCTCAAAGTCGGTGAAGTGACGAAACAGCGCATCGTCGGGTTGCCCGAAAGGCTCGAGCCCACCGTCCACAGCCGCGACATACCCGTCAAGCGATAGTGTCATCGCGAAGATCAGTTTCGCCATGCTCCCAAACTCTGCGATAGCGTGAGCGTTATGACAGACAAAATGTGGGTATAACTCTTTGCCTGGAGGAAGAAACCCATGAAACTTGTGCTCTTTGCGTTTGTTGCCGCCGCGGTCCTCGGCGTAACTGCCGTCGCAACCGCGGATGAGACGCCAACGTACGTCGATACCGCGTGCGGCACCTGGGTGAATGATGACTGGGTGGCCAATGGCAGTTGTCCGCCCGAAAACACGCACCTGCGACACGACTCCGTCACCGGAACGATCACGGCAGTCAAGGGGCATCTGGTAACGGTGCAACAGTCCAACAACACAGTCGTGATCAACGACAAACCGGCGCTTGACGCAAAGCAATCCGGCAAGGTCGCGGTGGGCCGCATGATCGTGGCGTACGGGTACTGGCTAGACAATAACTTCTACGCTACGGGGATCTACTAACGAAAGTACAATCCGATCCGAGTGGAGGGTCGTCTGCAGCGACGACCCTTTTTTTATCGCTCGAGCGCCCACTCCTCACCGAGTTGACGGATTTTGACAAAAGAGTGGGTAACGTACGTGTCGTCAAGGGTGAGAGGACTGAGACAAGGAGTTTCTCCTATGCGTCTTCTCACGTTTCATAGCGTCCGCAAGAGGCCGCCGTGACCATCGCAATGCCGCTGCCGGCATCTCACACGAAGTTTTGGCGAGTCGTCAACGTGCTCGGCGTTGTCGCACTCGGGCTATTTTCTGTTTTACTCTTGTTCTTCTGGGTCGCTGTAACGTTCAACGTGCCAGCATCAGGCGATTATGGTATTGAAAACGTTGATGCATCTGGGCGCATCACAACTATCGAGCACGGTTCAGCCGTCGACAAGAGCCCGATCCACATCGGCGACCGAATCGAGCTGCCGTCCACGGTGCACGACCGGCTCACCCTCGTGGGGCCGCTGATGCCGGGCATCGGAGAGCGCGTCAGTCTGACAATTCAGCAGGGCAATGCTCGGCGCAAGGTGACGCTCGTTGCTGATGCGACCGTGCCGGGCACTCTGGCATTTCGGCTATCACAGCTCGTGCTCCAAATCGGTTTCCTCAACTGGCTAATCGTCGGGGCCGCGCTCGTCTTGCTTCGACCGAGCAGACTCACCTGGAGCTTCTTCGTCCTCGGCGTGGGGATGATCTGGCCGATCGCCGGATCGTACCCAAGCTTCGTCCCAACCGATTGGGTAGTTCCTATCCTCGTGCTCTCGATCATCAGTTGCATGGCAGCCCTCATGGGATTTCTCATCTTTTCGCTGCGCTTTCCATCCGATGCGGTGAGCGGGTGGCGCAGAAGAGTAGATGCGATGACGCCTTTGCTCTTCATCGTCTACTCGTCGCTCACGCTTGGCGTGAACCTAGCGCCGATATTCATCGGTCCGAGCGCTGCGTGGTGGGAGGACCCAGTCTCGACGGCGCTTGTCTGCAGCCTTCCTATCATCGCCATCGTCGCTTTCGCCAGCTTTATGGGCAACTACAGAAGTTCGCAGGGGTTGGAACGCGAGCGAATGCGCTGGGTTGTCGTGGGGCTGTCGTGCTGGGCCGTCAGCATCACGTGTTGGGCATGGTTCTTTTTTGTGTCAAGCGAGTACTCAGCGGCTCGATCTTTGAGCTACACGGGTTTTATCGTCCTCCCGCTGACCGTGGCGTATGCCGTCATCCGCCATCGGGTGATCGACGTTCGATTCGTCGTCAGCCGTGCGATTGTGTACGCCGCGATCGCCGCGGTCGTCGTGATCGTCGTGGTCATCCTTGACTGGCTTTTCAGCACCAGGTTCACGAACTCACGCTTGCAGACGGCGGCGTATGCGGGCATGGCGTTGCTGCTAGGACTTTCGTACAACGCTGCACGCCAGCGCATCGAGCGAGCGGTGGATTCTCTGTTCTTCCGCCAGTGGCGCCGGACGAAAGAAAAGGCCGAGGTCATTTCGGCGCTCCTCCGTCATGCGACTGCGACGTCTGATCTGTATCAACCACTGACGCAGGGTTTGGCCGAGGCCTTCTCCCTCGAGTCTGCGGCATTGTTTGAGCAAGCAGATGATGGCGGGTACGTACGAGTCGCAGCTTGGGGCTGGCCGCAAGGATCCCTGTGGCACATCCTACCGAACGACGCGATTGCCGAACGGGCAAACCCTCAGACTAAAAGCGTTGACATCGAGAAGCTTCCTTGGCGTGAGCCAGAGGTGCCCATGGGCAGCGCTCGACCGATCGCGATGTTCCCGATCTTCAACATGAAAGTCAGCGTGGCCATCTTGCTGCTCGGGGCACACCACAATGCAACGGCGCTAGATCCCACTGAGGTTCGTGAAATTCGAACGTTTTGCGCAGATGCGGGCTTTGTTTATGGCCGGGCGAGCGTATCGCGTGCTGAGCGGGTAGATGCCGGCAACGCCGTCATCACCGCGGGGGGGGGGTTCCAAGCGGGCCCTAGAGTCCCCTAGATCTTGAGGGCTTCGTCGACAGCCTGATCCTCAGACCACGCCATGCCTTCAGCACCGAGCTTCTCGATTTCGGCTTCACTAAGATGCTCGCGCAGTGCGGCCATTGTGCGGTCGTAGCACCACGAGGGCTGCGAACGTGGCTATTGGGCGATCCTAGCTCGCTATGCTGTCAAAAACGACCGGTGCTTAAGAAGACCTTAGATTGCTGAGGTTCCACGCGGCCCCGGTGATCAGGAAGGTCAATGCGAATTCCGACCAACTAAAATGCTCCGCTGGGTGGGCGATGAGGACCGGTATCCAAACCAGGACACCAAAGAGTCCCAGCATCAACGTCAGCAAGCGCAACGCGAGCTGCGCGTAACGGTTGATGAGGATTGCGGCCGCTGCAAGTGCGAATGCGATCGTCGTGAGCACGGCCCAAAACATTTGGTTTGGCGGTATCCATGTGGGTACTAAGCTCGCAGTCTCACGAAGATAGATCAATTGCGCCAGCGTGAA
>JAFANK010000064.1 GCA_019232725.1 Vulcanimicrobiota bacterium
GGCCGGTGTGCCGTTTTTGGGCATCTGCTACGGCATGCAGCTGGCCTGCGTCGAATTCGCGCGTAATGTGTGCGGGTTAGAGAACGCGCATACGCGTGAGGTCGAGCCCGAGACCCCACATCCCGTCATCGACTTCATGGAGAACCAGCGCAACCTACAGGTCATGGGCGGGACCATGCGGCTAGGGGCGTATCCCTGCACGCTCGTGCCCGGCTCGCTCGCCCAGCGCATGTATGGGCGCACAGAGATCTCCGAACGTCACCGTCACCGCTTCGAATTCAACAACGCCTACACCGAGGCGTTTGAGCGCAAAGGAATGCTCTTCTCAGGCCACTACCGAGCGGCTGACCTCGTGGAGATCATCGAACTGCCGTCGCACCCGTGGTTCGTCGGCACGCAAGCGCACCCGGAGTTCAAGTCGCGTCCTACGCGGCCGTCACCGCTGTATGCGGGTTTCATCGAAGCCTGCACCGCGTACGCACAGCGGCGGCGAGCTGGAAGCGAACTGACCCGCGAGCGTAGCGCGTAAGCGCCGCGCCATCATTCGGCGTGGATAGCGCCGACATCACCTTCGTCGTCCTCACAAAAAATGAGGCCCGCAACATCGGCGCTTGTTTAGCCTCGTTGCCCAAAGGATCGCCTGCGCTCGTGTATGACGCGCTATCGAGCGATGATACGGCGACGGTGGCGCGCTCGGCTGGGGCTCTGGTCGTGAGCGCTCCGTGGGCCGGTTTCGTGCAGGCACGCGATGCAGCCGCGCGGCTCGTGAACACGCCTTGGACCTTCATGCTCGATGCCGACGAGCGCATCTCGCCTGCCCTCGCCCAAGAGCTCGAGCATTTGCAGCCGGATGCGCAAACCGGCGGATACTCAATGCCGCGGCGTAACCATTTCTGCGGGCGCTGGATCCGCAGCGCCGGCTGGTGGCCCGATCGGCTCGTGCGGCTATTCCGGACGGGCCACACGCGGCTCGTCGCTCGCGGCGCATCCAGCCAAGGTGTTCACGAGACCTGGCTCCCTACAGGGCAATGTCACGACCTTGCGTCACCGATCGAACATTACTCGTACGATAGTCCAGCTGGCTATCGCCGCAAGTTCGCACTTTATACGGATTTGGAAGCGGGTAGTGGACGGGCCACGTTCGCGGGAGTTATCGGGGCGTGGCTCATCGTTCCAGCACGGTTTGCATGGTATTGGCTGCGACGCGGCGGCATCTTGGAGGGATGGCGCGGCGCATTTGTGTGCGGCGGGAATGCCACGTATCCGGCGGTCGTCGCGACCAAGAGCTGGTTGCGCAAAGATCAAGGCGAGCGGAAGGAGCGGTGAACGAGCGAGTCGTCGCGCTCGATGCCCGCCTGACGCGCCAGATGTCCGTCGGCATGAAGACGTACGTGCGCGAACTCGTCGCTCGACTGCCAGAGATCGTGCCCGAGATGCGGTTTCTCATATATAGCAACGAGAATTTGGCGGCCCGCACTTCTAACGCTCGTTTTGTACCCGTGTCGCCTGCGGTCGCGAGGAATGGCGGGTTCGGGGAGCAGTTCCTGTACCCACGGCAGCTGCGCAGCGACGGTGCTGACTTGATCCATTACATGAGCGTGTATGCGCCTCGCCGGTCGCCTCAAGCACACGTGTACACGATCCACGATCTCATCCACCTGCGCTATCCTGCGTATTTCTCATGGAAAGTGCCGCCGTACTATCGCCTCGTCGTGGGACCGGTCGCGCGTTCGGCGCGCGCCGTGCTCACAGACGCCGCTTGCACGGTTGCCGACCTCCAGCGCTACCTCGGTGTCGATCGGACGCGCGTGCGGGTTGTGCCGCTTGGGGTCTCAGCGGCGTTCACGCTCGACGATGCGCAACGGGTGCAGCGCGCCGTAACGATCCGCTCGCGTCTCGGCCTTGTGCGGCCCTTCATCTTATATGCGGGCAATCACCGTCCACACAAGAATCTCATGACGCTCGTTCGGGCGTGGCAAGCGCTCGAAGCGCCGTGCGATCTCGTGATCACAGAAGATGGTCCGCTCGGGGTAGAAGATGCGGGGCACAAAGCAGGTCCTGGCCAACTCCACTTGACAGGGACGATTGACGTGCAAGACCTCATCTCGCTTTACGCGGGTTGTGCGGCCACCGTGCAACCATCATTATATGAGGGGTTCGGGCTCTCGGTGCTCGAGGCCATGGCATGCGGTGCGCCCGCGGTGGTCGCGCAGACGCCGGTGCTGCTCGAGGTCGGAGGCGACGCCGTCGATACTTTTCCACCAACGGACGTGCCAGCACTCACCCGAGCGTTGACGCGGCTGCTCTCAGATGAGCGTCATGCGGAAGACCGGCGCCGGGCAGGCCGCGAGCGCGTCCAGCATTTCACGTGGGATGCCACGGCCCGTGCGACGGCAGACGTCTATAGGGAGATGTTGCGGTGAAGACCAGGGTTTGGGCAGCGCGGATCTTGCTTGCGCTTGCGTTGGCCGCTGCTGCAGGCATGCGTTCGAGCGCCGATCCGTTTACCGTGACGGTCGTCGTGAACGGCAACAAGTTGCCGGCAAGCGCGGTGGAGATCCAAAACGAGACGGTGTACGTGGCGCTTCGTCCCATTGCGGTCGCCATGCAGGCAGATGTCGAAACGAACGCTCGCGCCCGCACGGTGACGATCACCACGCTCCTGCGCCAAGTGGTGCTCCACCTCGATGATCAAATGGCGCTCGTCAACGGCCAGCGCGTCCGCCTCGCTGCTGCGCCCACCCAAAGCGGCAGCCGCATCGTCTTGCCGCTGCGTGCGGTTGGTGAGGCCTTCGGCGCGACGGTGACGTACAATGGGAAGACCAGGACTGCGCTTGTCACGCCCGCGACGCGCACCGCGCAAGGCGGACACCACCCGTTAAGCAGCGCGGCATCGGCGAAGACGATGTCCGGGAGTGTGCTGGCGGTGAACGCAAGCGTCAACCCGCCAAATCTGCTCGTCTCAAGCGGCGGCAGCAACTACACCATAACCGTTCCGTCTGGCACCTCGATCGCGTTTCGCGACGTGCACGGCGCGGTGACCGGCAACGGCAAACTCGCGCAAGTGCGGCCGGGCGATGCGCTCATCGTCACGGTCGACCCGCACGGGCAACTCATCTCGATGGCCGACATCTTCGCAAGCATCAACGGCACGGCCGCAGCGGTCGCCGACCAGAGCATGGTGCTCGAGGGCGGGCGAGTCATCGTCGCCGATGCGTCAACGAGCGTCAGCCTCGACGGGAAGGCGGCGACGTTATCTTTGCTGCGCCCCGGCGATAAGGTGAGCATCAGGGCGGACCCGGTGAGCGGTGCAGTGCGTGAGGTCGTGGCGCTTCGCCCTGGCGGCTTTGCCACAACAGCATCCTCGACGCCGGCCCCGGGTGCGCAAAGCGGCGGCGGTGCCGTGCAGATCAAAGCGGTGCACGACAATGCGACGACCGCGTTTCGCGCCGGTCAGACCGTGACCGTGTTGGCACAGGGAACGCCTGGGGCGCAGGCGAGCTTCGACTTGAGCGACGTCATCGTGGACAACGGGATGCGTGAGACGTCACCTGGCCGCTATGAGGGGCAATATTTTGTCGGCGTCGGCACAAACCTCGTGGCTGCACCGATCCTCGTCCGGTTGAGCAAGAGCGGTGAGACCGCCCTCGCTGAGGCGCCAAATCCGCTGACGATCATCACGACGCCGCCCAGCGTGAGCAACGCGGCACCGCTACCCTATGCGCTCGTGAACACGGCTCGACCGAGCATCTTCGCCACCTTCTCGACGCTCGGTGACCTGGGTATGGACGCCTCCAGCTTGCAGATGATCCTCAACGGGCGTGACGTCACGTCGCAGGCGACACGCGATGCAGCCTACATTTCGTACTATCCGGCCGCTGAGCTCAGCTCCAAAACGGTGCAAATCGAGGTCAAAGGAACCGATACTGCAGGTAACACCCTCGATTACCGCTGGACTTTCTCCATCGCGGGGAAGTGACGGAGCTCACGTCAATGGTCGTATCATTCCGCTTAGCCGCGGCAGCGCTTGTCGCCGCGGTGGCAGTCGCCGCGAGCGCCTGCGGGGCCGCCGCTCCCGGGCCGTCGCAGAGCGCGGCCGGCCCGAACACGCTCGTCTTCGGACGCAATCAGGATGCGGTGCGTTTGGATCCTGCCATCGTCACAGACGGCATGTCGCTCAACGTCGCGCGCGTGACCATGGAGGGGCTGACCCAGTACGCGCTTGGCAGTTTCGACGTCGAACCGTGCCTCGCCACGTCGTGGACCGTCTCGCCGGACGGCAAGACCTGGCGCTTCCATCTTCGGCACAACGTCACGTTCCAGGACGGCACAGCGTTCAACGCCGACGCGGTGAAATTCAACTTCGACCGTTGGCGGCTGAAAGACAACCCGTGGCACAAATTGCTGCAAGGCAATCTCGAATACTCGTATTATGAAAGCCAGTTCGGCGGATTTCCGGGTGCGATCAGAAACGTGAAAGTGCTCGCGCCGGATGAAGTCGAGCTCGACTTGAGCCAGACCGTGGCGCCCATGCTCGCGAACCTTGCGATGCCTGCGTTCGGTATGAGTTCGCCGACCGCGATGAAGAAGGCCGGCGAGGAATATTTCCGCCAGCCCATTGGCACTGGCCCGTACATGGTGACCGAATGGGTCAAGGATGACCACATCACACTGTCAGCGTATCCGGGCTACTGGGGACCCAAGCCGAAGATCGCCACGATCATCTTGCGCGACATCCCCGATCCGTCGACAAGCATGCTCGCATTGCAAAAGGGCGATATCGACGGATGGGAGTATCCGCGGCCCGACGACATCTCAACGTTGAGCAACGACGACAATCTGACGGTCTACCATCAGCCGCCGAACAATCTTTTGTATCTCGCGATCAACGTGCAAAAACCGCCGCTCACGAACGTGCTCGTTCGCCGTGCCATCAACGAGGCTATCGATGCGAACGCGATCGTGCGCAACTTCTACGACCCGTCCGCCAAAGTAGCCACCGACTTCTTGCCCCTGGCGGTGTGGCCGCACCCCAGCCGCACGTCGTATCCCTATGATCCAGCCGATGCTCGGCGGCTCTTGGCGCAAGCCGGTTTCCCGCACGGCTTCTCGACCACGCTGTGGTACATGACGACACCGCGCCCGTACGTTGCAGAGCCCCAGCGCGTGGCCGAAGCGATTCAAGCCGATCTTCGCGCTGTGGGTATCAATGCGACGTTGCAGGGTTTTGAGTGGGGTCCATTCCTCGATAAAATCGAAAGCGGCCAGCACGATTTGGCTCTGGCCGGCTGGAGTGGAGACAATGGCGACCCCGACAACTTCCTGTATGCGCTGCTCGACAAGGACAGCGCGGTGCCGCCAGGTGCACAAAATGTCACCTTCTGGAAGGACGAGCATTTTCATCAGCTCATGATCGCAGCACAAAGCACGACCGATCGGTCTGAACGCGCGAAGTACTACCTCGAGGCGCTGCAGTTGGTGCACGATCAAGCGCCGACCGTGCCGCTCGTCCACACCGGTCCACCCATCGTGTTCAAACGGAGCGTGCTCGGCTACATTCCGAATCCGGACAACTCCGAGCCGTTCCAATCCATGTCGATCGTCCGCGAGAACTAGCCGCATGCCCGGCGAGCCCTGCATTTTTTGCGACCTCGCCTCGGGAAAGACCGGCGCGCCGCTCCTCTACCAGGATGACGCAGTCGTCGCGTTCTCCGACATCCGGCCGATCGCGCCCACCCACATCCTCATAGTGCCGCGGGAACATCACCCGACGCTGCTGGATGTCGGACCTGAGAACGAGGCGCTGCTCGGGCGGCTGCTCGCGGTGGCCGCTAAAATCGCTAAGGAAAGGCTGGGCGACGACCCCAGCTGCCGGGTCGTGATCAATAGCGGGGCGTCCGCGGGACAAACCGTGTACCACCTCCATCTGCACCTACTTTCGGGACGTCATTTCGCCTGGCCGCCAGGGTAATGGCGATGCGAGAAAGGGTAGTCATAGGCGGGGCTTGAGTCGGCGTCGAACTGACGTCCGAACGATTAATATTGCACGCGGCAGCGTCCATAAGCCGCTGCGACAGGAGTGCGGAACGGGCCTCACGTGGGCCCGTTCATGACGGGAGGAGGTGTGCAAACGTGGAGACCCGAGTCGGTGCGAACGAGTCTATTGAGAGCGCGCTGAAGCGCTTCAAGAAGATGTGCCAGAAATCGGGCGTTCTCGCGGAGGCCCGCCGTCACGAGCACTACGAGAAGCCCAGCGTCCGCCGCAAGAAGAAATCGGCCGCCGCGCGCAAGCGCCGCACCTAAAACTTCGACTAAAGGAACGACACCCGCCGAACGTGAGCATTGCGGAACGGCTGAACGCCGACCTCAAGGCCGCCATGAAAGACAAAGACACGGAGCGTCTCGCGACGCTCCGTATGGCTATTTCGGCGATGAACTACCGGCGCATCGAACGCAGCGGCCAGCTCAGCGATGAAGAGCAGCTCGACGTCATGCGTAAGCAGGTCAAACAGCGTGAGGACTCGATCGCCGAATTCACGCGTGGCGGGCGCAAGGATCTCGCTGATAAAGAAGCACGCGAGCGCGAGATCCTCAAGACGTATTTGCCGGCAGAGCTCGATGCGGCGGCGTTGTCGGCGGCCGTACGCGATGCGCTCGCGCCGCTCGGCCCCGAGCCGCAGTTCGGCGTCGCCATGAAGGCGGCGATGGCCGCGCTCAAAGACCAAGCTTCCGGAAAGGCCATTCAAGAGGCGGTGCGCACCGCTCTTGAAAAGAAGACCTCATGAAGATGCGCCTGGTGCTATTCCTGGCGCTCGCAGTTTTGGGACTGCTGGGCGTCGGTGTGCGTGCTACCTGGGCGGTCCCATCCACTCCATTCGTGCAGGTCATCGACGTCGACGATACGATCGATGCAGGGATGGCGCATCGCGTCCAGCGCGCGGTGGATCAAGCGCGCCAGGACGGCGCGACTGCGATCTTGGTCGTGCTGAAGACCAACGGCGGCGTCGTCGATGACGCCAACGATATCCGTGATGCGCTGCAGGCGTCAGGCATTCCGACGATCGCGTATGTCAAGGAACGCGCCTGGTCTGCGGGAGCGCTCATCGCGCTCTCGTGCGACAAGATCTATATGGCGCCTGGTTCGAGCATCGGTGCGGCCGAACCGATCCCCTCGACCCCGAAATACATCTCGGCACTGCACGCGGAGTTCGTCTCGCTGGCGCAGGCGCACCATCGCAATCCTTCCATCGCCGCCGCGATGACCGATCCGGATGTCGTCGTGCCTGGTCTTAAAGCGAAGGGGCAGATCCTGTCGCTTTCGGCCAATGACGCCAAGAAATGGCATTTCATCGATGGCATTTCAGACACTGAGATCGGCGTGCTCGCGCTGGCCGGGATCCATCAGCCGCGGTTGCGTACGGCAGGTGCGACCTGGGGTGAACGCATCGCCCAATTCGTCTCCGATCCGATCGTGTCTGGATTCTTACTGACGATCGGATTCTTAGGCATTTTGATCGAGATGCAAACGCTGCATCTCATCGCCGGCATCATCGGGATCGCCGCGCTCGCGTTATTCTTCGGCGCGCACATCGTCGCCGGGTTTTCGAACTGGATCGTCATTGCGATCTTCGTGCTGGGGTTGCTCGCGCTGCTCTTCGAGTTGCACGTCCTCCCGGGGCATGGCATCTCGGGGACGGTGGGCATCTTGCTCATCCTGACGAGCATCGTCTTGGCATTCGGCACGGTCACTGTTGGGTTGCTAGAGACGGCCATGGCGCTCGTCGTCGCCGTCGTGCTGTTCGTTCTTGCGCTGCGCTGGTTGCCCGAGAGTGCGTTCATGCGCCGGTTTGCCTTCGCGGGTGCGCAATCAGTGACCGAAGGGTACACTGCGGCACGGCCGGTCATCGGGCTCGATGGACGCGACGGCGTGGCGCAGACATACTTGCGGCCTGCCGGGGTCGCTTCGATCGACGGCAATCGTTACCAAGTGCAGACCGACGGCGAATACATCCCGGCGCAGACGCGAATCCGTGTGAAACGCGTCGAGGGCGCGAAGATCATCGTGACTAGAGCCTAAAGGAGTCATACGTGGACATGGGTGGTTTTATCGCCATAGTGGTCGCGTTTGCGGCCATCATTTTGTTCTTCATGTTCATCTACTATGTGCCGTTCCCGCTGTGGTTCAAGACGCTGGCGGCGGGTGTGCCGCTCGGCATCTTCACACTCGTGCGCATGCGCATCATGCGGATTCCGCCGGGGCTTGTGGTGGACAACCTGATCGCGGCGCGCAAGGCGGGGCTTCATGTCACGGTCGATCAGATGCAGGCGCAATATCTGGCCGGCGGTCATATCGATATCGTGACGCTTGCGCTTATCGCCGCACAGCGCGCGCAGATACCGCTCACCTGGGAGGCAGCGGCGGCGATCGATCTAGCGGGCCGCAACCCGCAAGAGGCAGTCCAGACATCCGTCAATCCCAAGGTCATCGAAACACCGCTCTTCCAAGGCGTCGCCAAAGATGGCATTCAGCTCAATGTGAAGGCCAGGGTCACGGTGCGCACGGCGATGGACCGCTATGTGGGCGGTGCGGGCGAAGCGACGGTGATCGCGCGCGTCGGCGAAGGCGTGGTCGCGGCGATCGGCAGCGACGACACCTATAAGGAAGTTTTGGAAAATCCTGACCACATCAGCAAAACCGTGCTGGCCAAAGGTCTCGACGCCGGCACGGCGTTCGAGATCGTCTCCATCGATATCGCCGACGTCGACGTCGGACGCAATGTCGGCGCCGATCTGCAGACGGCGCAAGCGGAGGCGGATCGCCGCGTCGCCCAGGCCAAGGCGGCAGAGCGACAATATGCTGCGCTCGCACAAGAGCAAGAGATGAAGGCGCAGACGCAAGCCATGCGCGCCAAGGTCGTGGAAGCGGAGGCGCTCGTGCCGGCGGCGATGGCAGAGGCATTCCGCAGCGGCCACCTCGGCGTCATGGATTATTACCGGATGCAAAATGTGCTCAGCGATACGGATATGCGTGGCGCTATCGCACAACAGTCCGGCGGCGCG
>JAFANK010000287.1 GCA_019232725.1 Vulcanimicrobiota bacterium
ATCGATGCCAACGAGATCGGGTGCACCGTGCCACCCGGTGCTGCGGCCGCTGCAGTCCCAGCGGGCAATTGCTTCGGCGCCGTTCCCGGCGTGGTGGCGGTGACCGAGCCCTGATACACCGCTACCTTCGTATCGCCAGTGTTCTGCTCTAAGTCGAAGATCGTGCTCGGGCTTGCAGCCGCGAGGCCGACGCCACCTGCGTATACGGCGACGGCGGGCTGTTCCGATTGCACGCATGCGCTGCCTTGCGTGATGTGCACGTCAAGCTCGCCCGATCGCGAGTAGGTGGTCGCGGTGGTCGTCGGGCCAAGTTTCACCTTACCCACGTCCGCAAGCTGAACGGTCGCAAGTGAATTTTCCGCGGTCGTGAGGCTATCGCCTGAATGTAAGACCTGCGTCGACACGACGCTGCGGCGAACGCCGTTAGCACCTTGTAACGTCACTCGGCCCGACGTATTGGTCGCGACCATCACTTTTTGCTCGGCCGAGATGCTGAGTGCCGGTATGAGCAGCAACACCACGGCGCCGATGGCGATGCACTGCAGAATCTTGTTGGACATTCGGGTCCTCCCGATGCGGTTGCACCAGGAGTATTCCAACATTCAAGCAGGACCACACGTTGCAAGCAAGCTGTCCATGCAAAGTTCATGGCGCATCGTGAACGAGCGAGCGCACTATCGGGCGCCCGGCATTCAAGGCCGCTCGCTTCGGTAAGACGTTACGATTTCAGGAACGTGCCTTCGTGCAGTTCGCTGAATGCTTGTTGCAGTTCTTGTTGCGTGTTCATCACGATCGGGCCGTACCAGGCGACCGGCTCGCCAAGCGGTTTGCCCGACACGAGCAAGAACCGCACGCCGTCCTCGCCTGCCTGCACCACCACCTCATCGCCCCGGTCGAACAACACGAGCGAGCGGTTTTCCGCATCCGGCGGTGGCGTGGTGTCGAGCCAGCCCACGGATTCGGTCGGCACCGCGAGCGGTTCGGATGCATCGCAGAACTTACCGTCGCCGGAGAACACGTAGGCGAACGCATGACGCGTCGTCTCGACGGGCAGCGTCGCGCGCCTGCCGGCCGGCACGGTGACATCCAGATAGATCGGGTCGGCGGCGATGCCATCAACGGGACCCTTTTTGCCCCAAAATGTGCCGCACACGACGCGCACCTGTGTGCCGTCATCGTTCGTGATCTCTGGAATGTCTCGGCTTGCGACTTCCTGGTATCGCGGCGCGGTCATCTTGAGCGCCGACGGAAGATTAGCCCACAGCTGAAAGCCATGCATCCGGCCGGCGGCATCGCCTTTCGGCATCTCTTGATGGATGATGCCTCGTCCGGCGGTCATCCATTGGACGTCGCCGGAACCGATCGTGCCGGCATGGCCCATGCTGTCGCCATGGTCGACGGTACCAGCTAGCACGTAGGTGATCGTCTCGATACCGCGATGAGGATGCCAAGGAAATCCGGCAAGGTAGTCGGCGGGGACGTCATTGCGGAAATCGTCGAGCAAAAGAAATGGATCGAACTCTGTGGTATTGCCGAACCCGAAGGCACGGCGCAAATGCACACCCGCCCCTTCGAGCGTGGGTTTGGATTTGATGAGACGTCGGATGGGGCGGATGGACATCGATGGCTCCAATACGCAGGTGTGCCTCGGGCTTGCACGCTTCGCTCCCGCTGCTTGACACTCTTGGCGACCGCAATCGCAGGCGCTCGTTCGCCGCAAAGGACTCGCCCGCATCATCGCGTAGTGTTGGCGATGCCTGCTCGCGCCTCACGCGGCCGGTTCGTTTTCTGTGTCGCCCTCCTTGCGGCTGTCATCGCAGTCATGCTCGCGCACGCGGGCGACGCCGACGTGGAGCCCAATCCCGCTGACCCGGGCGTGAAGAACGCCTCAAAGTTAGATCCGCGGCGACCGCTCTCCGCCGAATTGCAGACCAGTGTCGGCGACGGTTTCACGTTGACCTGCGTCGGCGATCTCATCATCTCTCGTCCGCTTTCGCAGTACGCCGCGCGTGAACCAGGCTTCAGATCCGTGCTCGAGACCTTGCGCCAAGGCGATGCGTTGTGCGGCAACATGGAAACGTCGATCCTCGATCTTCGGGGATTTAACGGCTATCCATATTCTAATGCGGGCGATTGGACGCTCAGCGCGCTGCCGGCAGTGGCTAGTGATCTCAAGAAGATGGGCTTCGATCTCGTCTCGCGCGCGAACAACCACGCTGAGGATTGGGGTATCGAGGGCATGCGCGAGACAAGCCGCCTGCTTGATGGCGCGGGCATCGTGTGGGCAGGCGTGGGAGAAGATCGGGGCCAAGCTCGCGCGCCCGCCTTCTTCGAGAGTCCCAAAGGCCGCATCGGCCTCGTGTCCTTTGCGTCCACCTATCTGCCGACCGCCGCCGCGCTGCCGCCGGAAGGTGCAGCGCCGGGCCGGCCGGGCGTCAGCACGCTTGCCGTGACGCAATACATTGACGTGCCCAAAGAGGTCATGCAAACCTTGGCCGCAGCGTCGTGCCGGCTGCAAGCACAGAACTGCAAGACGCTGCCGCAGAAGCTGACGATATTCAATCAGAACTTCAAGCTCTCGAGTGGGTACGGCTACGAGTACGTCATGGACGACGAAGACCAAGCGGAGATCTACAAAGCGATCCGCGAAGGCAAACAGAACGCAGACTTTTTGATCGCGACCATCCACTCGCATGACTGCGGCCAGGACTGCGACAATATCGCGAAGCCTGAGCTCGCTGCCGCCTACCTGCGCACGCTCGCGCACCGCGCCGTGGACGCTGGCGCCGACGAGTTCATCGTCACCGGTATTCACAATCTAGGGCCGCTCGAGATCTACCGCGGTCGTCCGATCTTTTACGGCATGTCGAATTTTTTCTGGAGCGACATCCAGCTGCCGCTGCCGCACGACCTCTACCAGTACAACCGGGCGGTGATCGATGATGCGTACTTGCGTCCGGATCGAGTCACGAACTGGGATCTGTCAGCGCCGCTGAATGCCCAAGGCGGATTTGCCGAGGATTACATCTTCCAGGCGATCATCACTCAGGCAGTATTCGAACATGAGCGTTTGGCCAAACTCAAGCTCTACGCGGTTGATCTCGGGTATGGCAAGAAGCTCACCGAAAGCGGCATTCCCCAACTTGCCACGCCGGAACAGGCGAAAGCGATCTTCGAACGCATTAAGGATGCGACGGCCCAATACGGCCTGCCGCCGCTCAAGATGACGGTCGAGGGGAGTGTCGCCACAATCGTGCCGTAGCCGTCCAAGGATGCGAGCAACCGCAAGCGCGAAGCGACGGTTACCCGCGACGTCCCTCAAAAGTGATTTTTGAAATGGAGGATATTCCATGAGTGTCCGCATCGGCCTATGTCTGGCTGCGATCGCGCTGCTTGCCTTACCGTCAGCGATTCAGGCGAGTGGCAAGCATCTTACGGTCACCATGAACGCGTTGAGTGGGTCGGGTCAGAGCGGCACCGCGACGATCGCGCGTGCGAGCGGTGGGCATATCACGGTCACGATCGATCTGAGCGGCGAACCAACAGGTGCGAGCGAACCGGCGCACATCCATCCCGGCACGTGTGCAAACTTGGATCCCGTGCCGAAGGTTGTGTTGAGCCCGGTCGTCGATGGACGATCGGTGACCACGATTCCGGCACCGACGTCGTCATCGACCGGTCACCGCGCAATCGTCGTTCATAAAGGGACTGGGGACGGCATGAAGACCTACGTCGCCTGCGGGGACATCAACGCACCGTAAGCGGCAGTTCGCTTAAGGACACGCCGCCGGAAAGCCAGCATCGACCTTGATGAGGTACGATCCGTCGGCCTGACGCTCCCACACTTCGAAATAGCGGCCAGTCGCAGTGACTGGCTGCTTCCCTTTTTCCCTGTACGTGAATGAGTAGCGACCCGTTTCATACGCGGTGGAACCGAAAACAGCGACGTTGGTCGTCACAATGCTGCCGCCCGTGTACGTGGTCGT
>JAFANK010000301.1 GCA_019232725.1 Vulcanimicrobiota bacterium
GTCGCACAGACGTCGCTTAATCAGACGTCCAAGGTGATTTTGCGTCAGCGCTTGGTCGGCGACCTCATGACCGAGTGGCTCGCTCCTCTTCGCGCGTTTCGCCTCACCAACGCCGGGGACATCGGCGTCAACCCCGACCAACGAACCCAACAGGACGCGCAACATCTGACCGAACTGACGACCGACCTGGGCATCGGTCTTCTGCAATCGTCGCTGCTTCTCCTGAGCTTCATTTGGCGTGCTCTGGGTGCTATCGAGCCACATAGTCTTGTCCATTGCGGGGCGCACATTTGTCCCTCCGGGCTACATGGTGTGGTGCGCGCTCGTCTATGCCGGGCTCGCGTCGTTCTTGAGCTGGCGCGTCGGCCGCCCCCTGATCAATCTCAACGCCGAGCGCTATGCGGCGAAGCGGAGTTTCGCTTTGCACTCGTGCGCGTCAGCGAGGATATCGAGGGCGTCACCCTTTCTGGCGGCGAGGCCGATGAGAGGGAGCGGCTCGAGGCGGCACTCACGACCGTTATCACGGTTTCGGGGCGGATCGTCGGCGCCGTGACGCGCTTGACTTGGGTCACCCCCGGCTATGGCTGGTTTACGATCGCAGCGCCGATCCTCGTCGCGGCGCGGGCTTATTTTGACGCAGAAAAGCAATGCCTTGCCTTCGCGCGCGTCATCTTGCATAGGCCGACCTGGATCGTTTTGAACGATGCGCTTGACGTTCTCGATTCTGAATCGCGTAGGAGGATCGAAGCTCTCTTTTCGAGTGAATTGGCCAATGTCGGCGTCATCAATATTGGACACGCCGCTTCGGAAATGGGCCTGTACGCCCGCACGCTGTATATCGCTTCTGATCCGCTTGGGCCGACCATCGAGTTGAATTCTCAAGAAGACCCTCCAAGACTATTTATAAAGGCGGGGGCAAAGAGCCTCAAAACAGCCGTTGCGGCGATGCTCCTCCACTCGCGACGATTTCCGCTGGCGATTCGGAAGCCCGAGGAACCGACCAAACGTCAAAGGTTTCGGCAAGAAACTGGAGAACCATGCAGCTAACTGATCCTCGCGTTCAGGCGTTTGCCTTTTTCGAGGATCGCACATGCTGAACCTGCTGCAGGTGGGCGTTGCCGTCGGGCTGGAGAAGCAGCTCCAAAGATCGGATCTACAAATGCGCGTGACCGGCGTTCTCATTAGCAATGGGGAGGACGCGATCGTCGCGCGCGGCGCCGATTCCGCGGCCGCCAACATCCGCGTCAAACCGAGAGGAGGCAACGATGTCGAGTAGCCACTTCTTGTTCGTCGTCTTGGCGCCTGCGCTTCCCAAGAAACTTGCGGCCCGCGGCAAGTTCGTTCATCGCTGCATCGATCGTGCTGCGGTTCGCCTTGGGATCAAGGCTCAAGACATCAAACGGATCGAGGTGACGTCGGACCAGTGGCGTTTTCTTCGTGGCGTCTACGCAATGAATGGTGATGCGCCTCCTGGACTGCCCTGCGGCGACGACGCTGTACTACTTGCGCAAGCCGGCGGCGACACCGACAGCCTGTTGTTCTTCATCGGAAGCGACAAGCCCTGCCCGCCAATGGAGGCGCCCCCCGAGCTGCTCAAGCTCATGGAGCTGGTAGCGACCCCGGCACAAGGTGTCGTGCATTGAACTCGCTGGACTTCATTGCCCGGCCCGTCGCCCCGCTCAGAGGTCGGCTCAGCATCGCGGTCGGCGTCGAGCGTCTGGCGCTCGTTCCGTTCCGGTATCCGCCGGCGACGGTTCTCGTCGCGCTCGCGCTCGCCGTCTTGGCTGCTTTCGGTATCCAGAGGATCCGGATTGACGACTCCCTTAGCCAGCTGTTCCACACGGAATCGCCCGCGTTCAAGCTGTTCGAGCAGGTCTCGCACGAATTTCCTTCAAGCGAATATGACGTGATGATCGTCGTGACCGGCAGCTCCTTGCTCGATCGTGACTCGGTCGAGAAGGTGCGCTCGTTGGTTACCGACGTGCAACTCATAGAGGGCACGCGAGGCGTTCTTTCGATGTTTTCCGCGCGCCTCCCTGCGCAGGCAGGCGGCTTGCCGGAGCCCGTCTTTCCCGAGCCATTGCCGCAAGGGTCGGCCTACCACGAGCTTGTCGAGCGCGCGCTGAACAATGGCGTCATCCGCGGCCGGTTGCTGTCGGCCGACGGCCGGCTTGCGCTTGTCGTCCTGTCGCTCGAACCTTCCGTGGTCGAAGGCGCCGCGCTCGAGACGACCGTGAGCGACATTCGCCAGACGATGGCCGAGGACCTGGAAGGGACCGGTCTAACCGCAGAGCTTACGGGCGTGCCGGTGATGCAGCTCGAGATCCGTCACGCCCTCAAGCGGGATCGCATCCTCTACAACGCCGTTGGCTTTGCGCTCGGCTGCGGGATCGCTGCGTTGTTCTTCCGCCGGCTTTCGCTGATGGCCGTCGCCGCCGGCCCGCCGCTGCTTGCGATCGTCTTTGCGCTCGGCGCGCTTGGCTGGCTCGGCTTCCGGCTCAACATGTTCCTGAACGTGATGACGCCGCTCATCATGGTGATCAGCTTTTCCGACAGCATGCAGCTCACCTTTGCCGCACGCGACCAGTTGCTGGCGGGGCGAGACAAGCGCACCGCGTTCCGCAAC
>JAFANK010000163.1 GCA_019232725.1 Vulcanimicrobiota bacterium
CGTGTGGTGAGACGAGTCGCCCAAGAAGCAGAGCGACGTCGCCCATGCCGGAGCCAACGTCGAGCACTCGCTGCCCGGCCTCGATCCCCGCCTCGCGAAAGAAGTGCTCGGTCGTAGGCGCGAGTCGCTTCGCTTGGCGAATCAGACGCTCCGCTTCCAGGTCGCTGTAGCCAAGGTAATAGTCGGCGGGCCCTTTTGCATCCGTCATAGACTCCTCGCCACTTCTGCAACTATACACGTGCATCATCCGAGCCGCACAGTGGCAACAGGCAGCGGTTCGACCGCGCAATCCTCCACTTCTCTTACCAGAACGGAGCCTTCGGCCAACGCCTTGCAAGCCAAGCGTCAATTCCCAGCGTGCGGCCGGCACGGCCGATGACGAGTGCCAAGGCAATCATGAAGTCGGCGGCATCGTTGCTCGATGGGGTCCACCACCATAGTCCCTTGGCGAACATGTAGTTCGTAACGAGGAACATCGCAACAACACCTGCTACACGCGTCGCGGTTCCCGTTATCAGCCCGATGGCAACGCAAGTCTCACCGGCCTTGATTAGCGTCGCGAAAACTGAGATATGAGGCAACACGACGCTCGACAGAAATGCTCGATAGAACGGATGGCCGTTCTGCATTGCAAAGCCCGTGAGAAACGGTGCCAGCCGATACTCGAACCCGGGTGGAAGTTTCGGCCACACTGCGACTGCGAAAATCACACCCAAGAAAACTCGCAGGATTGTAAGCGCGTACCTTGCGTTCACGATATTGTACCATCCTAGAATCTATGAGTGTTTATGACCTAAGCGTTAAGCGCCTCAAGGACTTCTGAGCTTGCGCGTAATCCGGTTGCGTAGGCACCAGCCACAGTTGCGGCGATTTGTTCCGTCGCGGTTTCTGCGCCCGCCCACATCAGACGGCCTGTGTCCGGCGCAGCCAAGCGTGCTCGTGCGCCCCGTGCGCCTGGGCGCAGGAACGTGTACCCGCCGCGCGCGTACGGATCGCCGCTCCAATCCACGAGGCGCCATGCGATAATCCTTCGACTGCCTCTGGGGAAATGCCGGCGCAGATCCTCGAGGACGCGCGTGACGACCTCTTCCTCGCTCAACTCTGCCAGCGCTGCAGCCCGAGCTCCCGTGCAATATGCCGTGAGCACCGGCATCGCACCGCCCGCTCCGTAGAAGACATTCCAGTACAGCGTTATCGGCCCTGATGCGCAATACACTGCAGCGAGGCGGCGCGGCCAAAACGGCTCCTCGAACCGCATAATCAATTTGAGCACGGGACCCATGACCATCTGGCGCAGCGCTGTGCGTTTGGCTTCCGGGAGCTCTGGCCTGAAGCTTATTGCCCCGTTTTGTAACACTCCGGCGGGCAAGGTCGATATAGCCGCGCGCGCAGAGCGCTCGTGCCCAGCAACGTCGCGGATCACCACGCCGTCTTCGAACCACTCCATCGTTCGCACCACGAAACCGAATTCCACTTGGATGCCGTTACCGATGTGTTCGATGAGTTTGTCGTGTCCTTCATTGATGCGGTAATCCGTGCTCGTCTCGAGTTCGAGAATGCCGTCATCAATAAAGCCCTGAATCCCTATGTCGTCCAGGTTCCCTGGAAGGTGTGAGGTGAACACCATCTCGGCCAGACTCCTCGCGCGTCCTCGGTAGCCGCAGCGTTCGATGAAATGCCGAGCCGAGATGTCGTGCGGCTGGGGAGTTGCAAGGCGACGAAAGATGCCAAAAGCGTGCCACGCTTGCGGGTGTGCCAATGCGAGGGGCAGCCATCGCCCGCCCTCGCCCAAGTCGATCATCGTGGCGGTGGCGCCATGGGAATTACGGCGTACGCTTAGCCCAGCTTCCCGCACTTCAGGCCACGTTTGTGCTCGCGGGCCATGGATGAGCTCAGCGCCCGCTTCTATCGGAGCGTTGCACACGTCGCGCAACGTGTACACGCGGCCGCCCAGGCGTTGCCGGGCCTCGAGGACTAGCACCCGTAGCCCTGCGCGCACAAGGCGGCGGGCGGCGGTAACTCCCGCCATCCCAGCGCCGACGACGACCACATCTGTCATTCGGGTTGCTGCGAACGGTTTACCTAGAGATGGCTCATCAGCGAGCCGTGCTGGCTGGTGTTTCGGTAGCACCTAGGTCGAGCCGAAATGGTGGATATTCATCTCGCATCAACGCCACGTACGCGAATACCCGATACACCCAGCGATTCAATCCCATCACAAAATCAAAGATGTCGTTCGGGTATCGTCCGATCACCAAAAGACAAACAGCGGCGAAGAGGACGAGCAGTTGGAGCAGACCACCTGGCCCATGTCCGTGCGTGCCTTCCGGACCGCTGGTCCAAAGTGCGCCTGAGCCAAACACTCCCACGATGAGCAATTGTGGGAACGCTAGTAGCCACCACTTCACGAGCACGAGCCAGCGCGATAGCCGTTGCGGATATGCGACGTTCAACCGAGCCGGATAGTCAACGTCGCGCAACGTGAACGGTGGATAGCGATCGGTCCCAAGGGCATCATAGCTATAGAATCCGACGCGCCACCACCAGCGTAAGA
>JAFANK010000153.1 GCA_019232725.1 Vulcanimicrobiota bacterium
ATTCGCAGTAGCGCTCCGTGATTGCCCGGACATACGGAGCGATTGTGCTGTATGAGGGAAGCGCCACAAAGCGCTGCTGCGCGGCCACCACGAGTTCGTGCAAGTAACCGCCATCGTCGCCTGCGCGTTCGCGGAAGTAGTCGCGCGGCGTGGCGCCTGGAGTGACCGCATCCACCAGCGCCTCGTGGAGCGCGCGAAAATCGCGTTCGTCTTCACTGCCCGCCCGGTCGCAGAGATTGTCGAGGTAGTCGACTGCGGTTTCGAACGATGCGACCAGGCCTACGTGCTGTCGCGCCTGGCTGGACGGCAGAAACGTGGCAAGAATGCAGCCGCCGTGCACATGAAAATCCTTGAGCGTGATGCTCGCAACGGCCTGGCGGCGCAGGTCGGCATCGGGTATCTGCAGCGCGCGCCGTTTGATGCGACGCAGCGCTCGAGCGGCCTGCGGCACAACTCCGATCAGAAAACGCCGTGCCAGCGCGTCAAAGCTTTCATCCACGCGCTCGACCTACGACGTCATGGCCAGGGCGCACTCTTTTCACCGTCAAAGACGTATGCAAGGGCGTTTCCGTGCTCTCCAAGAGGTGTCGCGTATCTATGACGGTCGTGAAAGCAGCAGTGCTGCCGGTGGTCTGCGGCTTGCTCGCATTTGCGCCCAGCCACGCTTGGGCACGCATAGGGCCGCCCACTGCGACGCCCGTGCCAACGGCAAGTCCAGGCGCCGCTGCAACGCCGCTGCCTGCGCCTTCGCATAGCCCGGTCGCTTCGGTGCAGGTCGGTGGCGGTTCACAAGACGCGTTGATGTCGTATGCGAGATTCACCGATGGCGCAACGCCGCAACCGGGCTTGTTCACGGTGTGGCGCAAGCAGACGAAAGTATATCTCGAGATATCACCCGCGCAGCTCGATCACACGTATCTGCTCGTCCCTATTTTGGCCAATGGTCTTGGTCGCGGCCTGTTCGCCGGGATCCATTTCAAGCCGGCGCTCTGGCAGTTCACCCGGGTCGGCAACCAGATCATGACGGTCGAACGCAATCCGTTTGGCAAAGCAAAAGCCGGAACTCCGGCAGCCCTGGCGGTCGAAAGCTCATACCCGCAATCCGTCATCTCGGCCGATCCCATCGTCGCTATCGATGCCACGAGCGGCAACATCGTGTTCGGAGCAGATGCGTTGCTGTCGGACATCGTCGATCTCACGTCGTTGCTCAATGGCGCGTCGAGCGACAGCCGCACCGGTCGCTACGCCCTCAATTCGCGACTCTCGTTTTTCGGCCCGAGCAAGAGCTTTCCGTCCAACGTCGATATCGAAGCTGACCTGACCCTGTCGTCATCCACCGCGGGCTTCATCGACACCGTACCCGATCCGCGCAGCCTCTTCGTGCGCATGCATTACAGCATCATCGACATGCCCGATGACGGCTACCGGCCACGGGCCGCGGATGACCGTGTTGGATTCTTCATCACTGCGCGGCGGCAATACGATAACGAGCAGACGCCGACGAGTTTCGTCCGTTACATCCAGCGCTGGAATATCGTCAAGGCTGATCCTGCCGCGCGCGTCTCCAGAGCCAAATCGCCGATCGTCTTTTACCTTTCCGACGACATCCCGTTTCAATATCGCGCGCCGATCCGCAATGCGCTCTTGACTTGGAACAACGCTTTCGCTGCCATCGGCATCACCCACGCCGTGGAAGTGCGCCAGCAGCCGGACGACCCTGAGTGGGATCCTGATGACGTCCGCTACTCCGTCGTGCGCTGGGTTGTCAGCCCGGACGCTGCATTTGCCTACGGTCCGTCGTACGCGAACCCGCTGACCGGTGAGATCTTCCGCGCTGACATCGTGATCGACGGCAACCTGGTGCGCTTCAGCCGAAACCAGCTCGAGCGCCTGGTCGAGCCGACCAAAGACATGACGGCGGACGAGCGCTTGGCGTGCAGCCTGAGCGACTGCGACTACGGATACGAATCACGCGAGCAATTGGAGTGGGCCACGCTCGTGTTGAGCGACAAGGGCGTCTTCGCCAAGGATGCTCTGCCGCCGCAGTGGTTCGTGAACAGCTATCTACAGGCTATCGTGTTGCATGAGAGCGGCCATACGCTCGGACTGCGTCACAATTTCGAAGGCTCGTCGATCTATTCGCCGGCGCAAGTCCACGATCAGCATTTCACGAGGCATAGCGGCATCGTCGGGTCGGTCATGGACTATACGCCGATCAACCTGTCACCACGGGGCGTGCCACAAGGCTCCTACTTCCAAACCCAGCTCGGGCCGTGGGATTACTTCTGCATCAAGTATGGCTACGAGACGTTGCCGGCGGCGTCCACGGAAGGAGAACTGCCGGCCCTGCGCGCGCTTGCCGCGCAAGCCACGCGGCCGGAACTGCGCTATGCGACCGACGAGGACGCATCGTGGAGCGACGGCTTTGCGACCGACCCGCGTGTCAACACATTTGACCTCTCAAGCGATCCGCTGAGCTACGCTCGCGACGTCTTGACGATCGACCGACACCTGTTCTCGACCATGGGCACGCGCCTGCCGAAAACCGGCGACAGCTACGAGATGACTCGCGAGGCGTTCGCGACGACCTTGCGCAGCTGGTGGGCGGCCAGTCGCTATGCGACGCACTACATCGGCGGCGAATACTTCACACGAAATCATCGCGGCGATCCGCATGCGACCGCACCGTTCCGCCCCGTTTCGCGCGCCGACGAGCGTCGCGCGTTCGATTTGCTCGCGCGCTACGTGTTCGCAGACGACGCGTTTTCGTACCCGCCGTCGCTCATCAATGACTTGGGCGCCGACCGCTACTCCCACTGGCAGGCGGAGCCCAACGCCCTGGATCGTCTCGATTTTCCGCTCGATGAGTACGTCGAAAGCTATCAGCTCGATCTTTTGGGTCAGATGTGGCAGCCCAATGTGCTCGCCCGTCTTTCGCAGCTTGAGTCGAGTGTCGAGCGGCCAGGGCAGACGATGAGCCTCGCGGATCTGTACGACTGGACCGATGACGCGATGTGGGCGGACTTAGGGCAGCGACGCGTGACAATTCCACGTCAGCATCGGGCGTTGCAGCACGCGTACGCGGAGATGCTCGTGCGCATCATGCTGCATCCGGATCCCGGCGCCCCAAGCGATGCTCGCACGCTTGCACGGCATCACCTCGTCACGCTCTCCGACCGCTTGGCAAGTGCGCTTCGCAGGGGTGGCTGGGACGAGGCAACGGTCGCCAATCTGGAAGACATCCAAACGCTCGTCCAGCGCGCGCTCGCAGCGAACGCAATCCTGCCGCTGTAAGGGGAACGCCCTTCACGCGGGATCCCAGGAGGGCGCGTTGCGCCGCCGAAGCTGTCAACCATGGTTAACAGCGACGACCGGTCGCGCGAACGTGCTCGCCAGGACTACGTCAAGGTCATCTACCAGCTCGGACAAGATGGCCCCGTTCGCGCCGCACAGCTCGCACGCCGGCTCGGCGTGACGCGCGCCTCGGTCAGCAAATTCAAACGCATGCTGGAACGCGAAGAGCTCTTGCTTCCCGCCCGCCGGCCGACCGACGCGTTACGGCTGACGAAGAAGGGCCAGGCGCTGGCTCTGCGCATGATACGGCGCCATCGGCTGGTCGAGACGTTCTTGCATCGGACGCTGCACGTGCCCCTTGACCGGCTGCACACAGAGGCCGAGCGCATCGAACACGCTATCTCTGACGATGTCTCGACGCGGCTGGCCGGTTTTCTGCATCACCCGAGCACGGATCCGCACGGTCACGCCATTCCGCATGGACAACTGCGCCAGTCGCTTGCGCATCAGCACATGTTGCGGTCGGTCACCCCGGGGCAGAGCGTCATCATCGCGAGCATCGATGACCGTCAGCCGCAGACCGTGCGTCGCCTCGCCGCATTGGGGGTGCTGCCCGGCATGCAAGTGCGCGTCGAGGCGGTCACGCGAAGGGGCATGCGCGTCATCATCGGCCGCCGCACCGTGACCATTCCCGTCCGCGCGGCGGCAGCTGTGCGCTGCACGCTGCTTCGGCCTCGTGAGGTCGCCTGATGCCTGCATTGGGTGCTGACGTCGCGCTCGAGGGTGGCTCGCTTAGCGACCGCACACGGCAAGCGGCGCGCGAGGTGCTGGACGGGAAACGCAGGGGAGTGAAAGCCCTCGTGCCGTTCGCCGGTCCTGCATTCATCGCGTCGATCGCCTACATGGATCCCGGCAACTTCGCGACCAACGTCCAAGGGGGCGCAGCGTTTGGCTACAATCTGCTGTGGGTCGTCGTGTTCGCAAATGCCACGGCGATGCTTTTCCAAGCGCTCTCCGCCAAGCTCGGCATCGTCACCGGCAAGAACCTGCCTGAGGTGTGCCGCGAGCAGCTTCCCAAGCCGGTGTCCTTCGGCATGTGGATCGTGAGCGAGATCGCCGCGATGGCGACCGATCTCGCCGAATTTCTGGGCGCGACGATCGGGCTCTCGCTGCTCTTCCATCTGCCGCTGCTCGCCGGCGCAATCGTCACGGGCATTGCAACCTATGCGATTCTCATGCTCCAGACCAAGGGGTTCCGGCAGGTCGAGAGCCTGATCATCGGTTTCGTCGGGGTCATCGTGCTGTGCTACGTCCTTGAAACCATTCTTGCACGCCCGGACTGGGGTCTGGTCGCCTATCACGCCGTCGTGCCCTGGCTCGGAGGGCCGGCGTCTGTGCTGCTCGCGGTGGGAATCATCGGGGCGACCGTCATGCCACATGCGATCTACTTGCACTCGAGCTTGACGCAAGACCGCATTGTGCCGGCTAACCGCACGGAAGCAAATGTTGTGGTCCGCTTTTCCAACTTCGACGTGTTGATCGCGCTCGGCATTGCCGGTATCGTCAACATGGCCATGATGTATATGTCCGCTGCCGTCTTTCATTTCGGCGGCCACCCGGAGGTCGCGAGCATCGAGTCTGCGTACAAGACGCTGACCCCGCTGCTCGGATCCGCAGCCGCAGCGATCTTCCTGCTGTCGCTGATGGCGTCCGGCATTTCGAGCTCTGTTGTCGGCACGATGGCGGGGCAGGTCATCATGCAAGGGTTCGTCGGCTTTGCGATCCCGCTGTGGGTGCGTCGCGTCGTCACCATGGTGCCGACAATCGTCGTCATCGCATTGGGCGTCAACACGACGGCGGCGCTTGTCATCAGCCAGGTGGTCCTGAGCTTGGTGCTGCCCGTACCGGTCGTGACGTTGCTCGCGTTCACGAACCGGCGCGAGATTATGGGCGAGCTCGCCAACGCAAGAGCCGTGACCGTCATCGCCGTCGTGGCAGCGGCGATCATCATCATGCTCAACACCGCGCTGTTGTGGCAAATCCTCGGCCTTCCCTTACCGTGGCACGGGGCCTGACAGACGTTGCAATCGCGTTCGGTCGCACTGCGCGCCGGCATCCGGCTCGAGGTCATCTCGATAGGCTTAGCGACGCTGGAGACGGTGTTCGCGCTCGTCATCGGCGCTGGCAGTGGCAGTATCGCGCTCGTCGGGTTTGGGCTTGACAGCGTCATTGAGATCATCTCTTCAAGTGCGTTGATCTGGCGGTTCTGCAATGACGATTTTGCGGCGCGCGAACGTGTCGAGACGGCCGCATTACGCATCGTCGGATGGTGTTTTCTCGCGCTCGCCGCGTACATCGTCATTGAGTCCGCACTCACGCTCGCTGGTGGCGAGCGGCCACAGCGCACCCTCGCCGGCATCGTGGTGCTCGCGCTATCATTTGTGGCGATGAGCATCTTGCGGAGCGCCAAGAAGAAGGTGGGTTGTGAGCTCGACAGCGCATCCATGCATGCAGATGCGCGGCAGACCGAATTTTGTGCGTATCTGTCGCTGATCGCGTTGGCCGGCGTCGGGCTCAACGAAGCGGTGGGGTGGTGGTGGGCCGATCCCGTGGCTGCGCTCGCCATGGTGCCCATCATCATCCGCGAGGGCTTGGAGGCGGCGCGCGGCGAGGCGTGCAGCCATGGATAGCAGGCGGATCGGCGGGCCGTGAACACGTTTCACGCCGGCACGGTGTTCGCGGATGTGCTCGTCTTACTGGTCACGGTGCTCGTCGCAGCGATCGCCTCTCGTTACACGCGCATCCCCTATACGGTCGGCCTCGTCATCTTAGGGCTGATCATCGGGGCGCTGCCCGGTCATCCGTCGGTCGCGCTCACGCCCAATCTCGTGATGCTCGTGTTCTTGCCGGCGCTGCTCTTCGCCGGGGCGTGGACGTACCCGGTGCAACAGCTACGC
>JAFANK010000223.1 GCA_019232725.1 Vulcanimicrobiota bacterium
GCATTGAAGAGCATAAGTCCTTCGATGAGCGGCGTGTACAACATCGGATGATTGACCGCGAGGATCAGGTTGCGCGACGCGGCCGCAGCGACAAGTCGTTGCGCATCTTCAACTGTTGTGGCCAGGGGCTTTTCGACCATCACGTGCTTGCCGGCCGCTAGTGCGGCTTCTGCTTGTGCAGCGTGCTCTGCAGGCGGTATGGCGATAACGACGAGATCGATATCCGGGTCTTCGACCAAGGATGAAAAGGACGGATGGACGCGGTCTAGATCCTGCGCCTGAGCAAGGCTCTCTGCATGCGCTTTGGTCCTGCTGGCGACGGCGGAGAAGCCCACAGCAGAACTTGGTGCGACGGCCTGGAGCACGAAATCACCAAAGGCGCCTGCCCCGTACAACCCAGCCCGGAGGGGCCGGGAACCATCACCGTTCATCACGAAATCGTTCTAGAAGCATTAACCCGACCGGCGGCCAGCCGAAAGCGGCTCACCGCCGAAACAAATTCCCTCGTCCCTTGCTATAATCCGGTATATATGTGGCTTACCCGCTTCGCGATTAAGAATCCCACAATCGTCACGCTGTTCTTCGTGGCGGTACTCTTATTCGGGTTCATCGGCTATCGGACGATGGGGCAGAATATCAACCCCAACGTGACGCTTCCGTTCGTGGACGTCAACGCGTATTACCCGGGCGCCAGCCCCGACGAGATGGAGCGCCTGATCGCAAAGCCCATCGAAGATCAGCTGCAGAACATCGACCATGTCCAGCACATCTGGACCTCGATTGAGGACGGCGTCGTCGATGTCACGGTGCAATTCAACGTCGGCACTGACGTCAATTTTGCCGCCACCGACGTCCAGCAAGCGGTCGATCAAGCCCGGCAATTCTTGCCGGCAGACCTCGATCCGCCGGAGGTATCCAAGAACAACACCGCGGGCGATCCGATTCTTCTGGAAGCGATCTCGTCGTATAGCATGAAGCCGAACGAGCTCTCGAACATCATCACCAACGAGATCATCCCGGATCTGCGCAACGTGAAAGGCGTCGGTGGCGCAGACGCGGGTGGATTGCTTACGCGCCAGATCACCGTTGAGCCTGACGTGGCAAAACTCGGTGCCCTTGGCGCGACGCTTCTCGATGTGAACAACGCGGTTGGGCAAGGCAACGTCAGCCTCCCTGGTGGTTTGTTGAACCAGCCGAGCCAAGAGTCGACCGTAGGCGTGCGCGCAGATATCCGCAGCGCCGATGAAATCGCGGCGTTGCCGCTCACCATTCCTGGCACGACAGCTGGCCTGACAAAAGTTGGCGACGTTGCGAACGTTGTGGACGGGTTTGCCGACCAGCGCAACATCTCGAGCCTGAACGGCCATCCGGGCATCGTGCTCGCAGTCGTGCGCGACGCAAATAGCGATACCAAGAACACGACCGACGCCGTGCGCGCAGAGTTCAAGCAGCTTGGCGAGAAGTATCCGCAGATCAGCTTCCGCGAACTGGTCGCGGGCGCCGACTTCATGCACGATTCGATCAAGGGCGTTTTGCAGAACCTCATGGAAGGCATCGCGCTGACGGCGCTCGTGCTGTTGTTCTTCTTGCATGTCTGGCGCAGTGCGCTCGTCGTGATGATCGCGATTCCGGCGTCGATCTTCGCCACGTTCTTCGTCATGTGGCTCCTCGGCATGACGATTGATCTACTCTCACTGATGGCGTTGTCGCTCATCGTCGGTATCTTGGTCGACGACTCGATCGTGGTGCTCGAGAACATCACCCGTCATCGCCTGATGGGCAAAGCTCCGGAAGAAGCCGCCATCGAAGGGCGTACCGAGATTGGTGGCGCGGCGATCGCCATTACCCTCGTCGACGTCGTTGTGTTCGCACCGATCGCGTTTATGTCGGGCATCGTCGGGCAATTCCTACGAGAATTCGCGCTCGTCATCGTCGTGGCGACGATGTTCTCGCTGTTTGTTTCGTTCACGTTGACGCCGCTCTTAGCCGCCCACTGGGCGCTTGCGCAGCGTCCGCGGCCAGTCCACGACACCAAGTCGCGCGGTTTTCAAGGAGTGCTCAACCGGTTTGCGGAGTGGTTCGAGCACCTGCGCAAGTCTTACCATGACGTGGCACTGCCGTGGGCCATGAAGCGGCCCTGGGCCGTCATCGGTGCCTGCGTCGGCCTTGTCATTCTGTCGTTTGTGCCACTTGCGCTCCAAATCGTACCGTTCGAATTCCAACCAACGACGGACTGGGGTTCTGCGATTGTCGATGTCACCTACCCGCCCGGAACGCCAATCGCGGTCACTGCGGCAAGTGTGGAACGCTTGGAAGAGGCCATCCTCAAGATGGACGGAGTGCAGAGCGTCAGTGGCGATGCAGGACACAACAATGGCGTGCGTGGCGGCTACGCGGCTGAACTGCATGTGACGCTCGATCAGCGCAAGCGCCACAATGAAGACCAAGTCATCGTTGCCGTCAAGAAGCTGGGCTACCTCGTTCCGGGCGCCCGACTCGATGCCGCGCACGGTGATACGGGTGGTCAAGCGCCTATTTCCTATGACTTAAGTGGTGCTTCGAGCGAGCAAGTCGAGGCGGGAGCACAAAAGCTGAAAGCGTACATCGCCTCGTTGCCCAACGCCGAAAACGTGCAGACGAGCACGCAGATCGCAGGGCCTCGCCTCCAGATCGACATCGATCGTCAGCGGGCAGCGCTGCTGGGTGTTTCTCCGGAGAATGCGGCGATGACGGCCCGGGCGGCGATCGGCGGCGTGATAGCCACCAAAGTGCGCATGCCCGAAGGGCTGATCAACGCGATGGTGCAGCTGCCGCCCGGCACACGTAACGATGAAAACCAGCTGCGCAGCGTTATGGTCCGCGCTGACAACGGCAACTTGGTGCCGCTCAGCGACGTCGCCACCTTTTCATGGATGCATGAACCGACACAGCTATCGCGGCGAGACCGGCAACGCATCGTGACAGTGAGCGCCTTCACCAAGAACGGTGCTCCCATCAGCACCGTGCAGAGCAAGGCCGACGCCATACTCAAAGATCCGAACTTCCTGCCTGCCGGCGTTACCGTCAAAACCTCCGAGGGCAGCGATAGCCAGTTGCTCGGCGACACCCTGAGCAAGATCGGCCTCGCGCTGATGACATCGTTCGTGCTCATCTACATGTTGCTCGTCGTGCTGTATCGCAACTACCTGTCGCCCTTTATCATCATGTTCACAGTACCGCTGGCGTTTATCGGCGTCTCCTTCATGCTCACGGTTGTCAACATTCTGCACGACATCCCGTTCTTGTCAAACGTGCGGTATCTCCAAGGACAAACGCTTAACATCTTCTCCTTGCTCGGCGTCGTCATGCTGACGGGACTTGTCGCGAAGAATGGCATTCTGCTGGTGGACTATGCCAACACGTTGCGCACCCGTGGGCTGTCCGTCGCGGAAGCGATGCACGAGTCGGCAGCTATCCGTTTCCGGCCGATCATCATGACCACCGCCTCGATGGTGTTTGGCATGCTGCCGCTGGCGCTCGGAATCACCGAGGGCGCGGAGTTCCGCAAGTCGATCGGAACGGTCATCATCGGCGGCCTGCTCAGCTCGCTCTTGCTGACGCTCTTCCTCATCCCCGTGATCTACGTGATGATGGTTGGTGCTTTGCAACGGTTCCACGACCGTCGCGAGAGACGGCGGCTTGCCGCGATCGCTGAAGAAGAAGAAGAGGAAGCCGAAGAGGCGGAGCCTGTGCCGCAGCGGGTGACCGCGCACCTCTAATCCGCGGGGGCTGCCCTGTGTTCTGGGTCAAACTTCAGGCCGTTATGAAGGACGCCTGACGTAGTCGTCCGACCTCTTATGTATGCAGCCGCTTGGACGATACGTGCAGTTGGGCCTCGCGCTGTTCATCCTTACTACGGCGGCATGCGCAGGTGGCGCTTCCGCGTTGGGACCAGCACCAGGCGCCGCGGGCGTCATGCCGACAGTTGGGCCGGCGACGTCGACACCGTTTCCGTCACCGACACCGGCAAGCAGTCCGCCCGCAGCCCCGATGATCGATTCTTGCCAAGTGTTTCCTGCGAGCAACCCGTGGAACACCGACATCTCTGGGTATCCGGTCGATCCGAATTCAGCGAACTATCTCGCACACATGAACGCGAGCACTAAGTTCTTGCACCCTGACTTTGGGTCCAACCCAACGTATGGCATCCCCTACATCACCGTGCCTGGCACGCAGCCCAAAGTGCCGATGACATTCACTTATGCAAGCGAGAGCGATCCGGGTCCGTATCCGTTCCCGTCGAACGCTCCGATAGAGGGAGGCGCCGGGTCGACTGGTGATCGCCACGTCCTCGTCATCGATCGTGACAACTGCGTGCTCTATGAGACGTGGAATTCCCACTATGTGGGTCCTGGCTGGCAAGCCGGATCGGGTGCCAAATTCCCGCTCAATACAAACGCGCTGCGACCGGACTATTGGACTTCTGCAGATGCGGCTGGTTTGCCGATCTTCGCGGGCCTGGTACGGTACTATGAAGTGCAGGAGGGCGCGATTAATCATGCCCTGCGCTTCACCGTCCACCAGACGCAAAAAGGCTTCATCCATCCCGCGACGCACTATGCGAGCTCGTCGACCGATCCAAATGACCCGCCGATGGGTTTGCGCGTGCGGCTCAAAGCCAGCTACGATATCTCCCCCTTCACGGGTGAATCCAAAGTCGTGCTCGTGGCGCTTAAGAAATACGGCATGTTCATCGCAGATAACGGATCTGACTGGTTCATCACGGGCGAGACCAACACCAACTGGAACGACACCGACCTCGATCAGCTGAAGACCGTCCCAGCAAGCGCGTTCGAAGTCGTCCAAACTGGCCCCATCATTCATTAAGCACCGAGGCTTCGGCCGAGGCTCGGCGAAGCACGGTTAGCATGACGCCAAGAAGACGGAACTGGCTCACACTCGCCTTCGTGGCGGTGATGTCGCTGCTCAACGTCGGTCGCGCCGCAGCACTCGATGCGGGAGACGCTGCACCAGAGTTTACCGCTCCATCCGTGCTGGGCGGCAAGACCGTGACATTTAGTCTCAAAGACGCGCTTGCCAAGCACGCGGTCGTGCTCTATTTCTTTCCCAAAGCGTTTACCGCTGGCTGAAACGCCGAGGCGAAAGCCTATGCCGCCAGGTTGGCGGATTTTGAGAAACTGGGCGCGACGGTGGTCGGCATCTCGACCGATGACATTGCGACATTGACCGACTTCCAAGCCAAGATGCAAGCGCCGCAACGGTTTGTGAGCGATAAGGATGGAACTGTCACGAAGTCGTACGGTGCGGACCTGGCCGGCGCTGCCAAACGTGTCACGTTTGTGATCGGCCAAGACGGGAAGATCCTGTACAGCTACTACGACTGGAGTCCTCTGACCAACGTGAACAAGGTATACGCATGGCTGCAAGCACATCCACAGAACGCATCGCCCTCGGTCTCACTGCACTCGTAACGGCAGGCGCCCTGCTTGCGAGCGTGGCGAGTGCAGATGCGCCACCGCGCGCTGGTGCGCCCGCGCCTGCATTCTCGCTCCCCGTGGTTGCGAACGGTCACGGCACGGTTTCTTTGGCTTCGCTCAAAGGACGCAACGTCTATCTCAACTTCTTCGCTTCGTGGTGCGAGCCGTGCAAGGCAGAAGCGCCATCGATCGCCGCGCTTTCGAAACAGTATGCGCCGCACAACGTCGTGGTGGTGGGCATCGATGAGCTCGAACAAGCGGAGGCCGCCAAGAACTTTGCGACCCGCTATCACCTGCCGTATAGCATCGCGTTGGACACTAGCGGAGACGTGGGCGGGTCGTATGGGCTCCTGGGCCTCCCGCTCCACGTCTTCATCTCGCCCGACGGCACGGTTGCGGCCTATCGTGTCGGGGAGATGAGTCCAGCGCAAATCAAAACCGAACTGCAGACACTGAGCGCCAGTCACCACTAAGGCGCGACCGCGAAAGATACCTCGATGGGCAGCTGCTACATGTTGCGCATGGCGGTCGGCAGCGAATAATCCTCGTACCGCACGACCGTCACGATCCCGGCCATGAGATCGCGGTTGTCGACGCTGTGGGCGACGACGTGGCAGTGCAGCGGCCACACGCCCGGATTATTTGCGATGAAGTCGATGTCAATCGTCCGCCCCGGGTCGACCGCGATCGTGTTCATGGCCTGGGGCTGGGCGAGCGCAGCGCCGTCCTGCGCGATCCAGCGAAACCAGTGCCCATGCAAATGCATGGGGTGGGTCATGTTGGTCACGTTCGCAAAACGGATGCGCACAAGTTGGCCAAGCTTCACGTTGATAGGTGCGGTCGCTGGAAACGTTTTGCCGTTCAGGCCCCAATAGCTCACCATGTCCATGCGCTCCATGGCATCGCCCATACCTGGTTTTGGATCGGCCTTCGGATCAGGTGTCATGTCCGACATCATCATGGCATTGGCCAAAATCGCTTTGGCTTCAGTGTTTCGACCGCTTTCCCAGCGAAACGAGCTAATGACGAGCGGCACATCAAGGTCGTAGTGAGGTTCGCGCGCGGCAGAGCGCGGTTGGACGATGATCATGCCGATAATGGAATCTTGCTCCATCTCATGATAGTGGGCATGGTACATGTATGTGCCGGCCTGCGGAGCGATAAATGTGTAGCGATACTGTGAGCCCGGTTGGATCGGCGCTTGGGAGAGTGTTCCATCCTTAGCAAAAGCCACAGGAATACCGTGCCAGTGAATCGATGTAGGTTGATCGAGCTGATTCACAACGGTGATGTCCGCTTCATCACCCTCCGTGAAGCGCAGGACGGGTCCGGGTGAGGTGCCATTCACCGTCATCGTTTGCACTTGGTGACCTGAAAGGGGTTCAACTGTCCCGGAGGCTATTGTGAGTGTGAACTGGCGACGGTGTCCTGACGGCGTAACCCGCCCAGCTGGCGTGAGTGGAGGAAGCGACATCAAGTTGGCGGTGGTCAGTTTGCTATACAAGTCGTGCGCAGCAGCCGGGGGTGATGGACGCATAGATGGTTTTGGACTGGGCGACGCGCCAGCCATTGCAGCAAGAGCGCGCGACGTCGCCAAGGCAAGACCGCCTGCTCCGCTGATCGCCAGCAGATCACGACGCGAAATCATAGACGGCTCCTCGTAAGGTCGCGGAAGCGGCCGCTTACTATGGTTGCGGCAACGTGAAAAGTTCGCGAACCGGAAGCTCAAACCCAGGAAGCGTCGCGTGCCTGACAGTGTCGTTCGGCCCAAGCGTGCGCTCGCCGCTTGGGTCATACACCGTAACCGTTTGGCGCTTCGGGTCGACGAAGAAAATAACGTGCGTGCCCGCTTTGAGATACACGCGGATCTTCTCCGCGATATCAGCCCAGCGATCGCTCGGCGATCGGATTTCGACTACGGCATCGGGGGCAATCCCCGGTTCCTCAGTGCGTTTTTGTTCCTTGTATGGCATCCGCCGGTACGATAAGAATGCCACGTCCGGCACTAGCGGACGACGCACTTCGCCTTCAGGCATAATGCGAAATCGCCATTCAGTCCCCGCCATACCCGCTCGTTGTGCGCCGGCCCAGGCCAACAATGCTGCGGCGAATACCGTTTGCGCCAGCGAATGGCGGCGCTTCGGACTCACTTTTTGGAGCGCCCGGCCGTTGACCCACTCGAAGGCCGGCTTTGCTTCCGGCAAAACGATCTCTCGCATAGTATTGACACCGCAAGTATATCACGGGCGGGTCCATGAGGGTCAAGGCCGCATCCCTCGAGCGCCAACTCCCGGCCGAAACCTGGTGCGACATATCGCCGTATCGCGGGAGCAGAGTGAATGATGAACGCAGCGTCGTAGAGAAAGCGGATGCAGCGACGTGGCGCTGTAGCTCAGTTGGTTAGAGCGCCTGCCTGTCACGCAGGAGGTCGTGGGTTCGAGTCCCATCAGCGTCGCCAGTTAGAAGCCCATGAACTCACGCCTCATGGGCTTCACCTCTGCGATTGCGTGATTGCGCCTAATCATACTCATTGAACCTCTCTCACAGCGGGTGATACTGTCGGTGGTCAAGCTGCACATGCAAGCGCGGCGATGACAAGCAGAACAAAAGCGAGAAGCGTTATGACGGTGCGGACCATGTGACCGCCGAGCCAGCTTGCCCGCAGACGTTGGACGTCGGTAGTTGATAAATCCAACCGCAAATCGGCGAGCCGCCGCTGGATAGGAACCTGACGAACCCCGGAGCCAACCAACACCGCGACGATGCAGACTGCGGCTACTCCGGCAAGGATCCGTGGCGTACCACTCACACTGATAGCGAAACCGATGCTCGAAACTAGGCAGATCAATAGCAGTGCCGGCTGAAGTCGATCCACTCGCCGCAGCGTGTGTGCAAACTCGGCGCGGAACGCTGCCTCGTTGGCTGCGCGCCAGGCAGGTGCCCGTTCCCAGGCGATCGGGAATACGCCGCTGATAAACAGCGCACCGCTAACTAGCATCACGATCCCCCACATTTCCGTCATATCAACGTCACCTTGCGCTGAGCTCGACACCGAAGCGCCAGGTAGATGGATCGGGAGCGCGCTCGACTGATTCTCTTTTCGAGCTGCGAAACACCAGCATCATTCGCGAACGACCTCGTAAAGTGAGGGATGAAACTTGAAGGGAACGGGGATACTCCTAAACTCGGGGTGAGAAGTGGCGGCCTGGAATGCCTGCGGGGACTGCCAAAGGGCGACGTTGACGAAACGGAAGTCCGCGTTTGGCGAGACGCTACGGTGAAGGCGCGTTGAGATGTATCCCGGCTGTTTGCTGAGGAACGTGCGGGCGCGTTCCCAACCCGCGATGAACGCCTCGTCCTGTCCTTCAGGCACCTCGAACGCGTTGATCAATACGACTGGCGCAGGGTCCATGGTTGTCTTGCTCCTTTCTCGGGGTTGTCTGGATTGTAACAGTATGACAATGTATTGTCAAGTGCGCAACTTCAACCAGGTTTGACAAGGCATTTCCATGACTGTATCATAAGGTTATGTCGCGTGATCGGCAGGAAGCGTTTATCGATCTGGTGTTAGAAACGTTCCGTCTCAGTAGCCGCCTGCTTGCGTCTGGCGACGCACTAGTCGCTGACATCGGCTTGACGAGTGCGCGCTGGCAAGTATTGGGGGCCCTAGCCTTATCCCCGGTTTCGTTACCTGTGGCGCATATCGCACGCAACATGGGGTTGACCCGCCAAGCGGTGCAGCGACTGGTGAACGAGATGGAACGCGATGGACTAGTGAGCTTTCGCGTCAACCCTCACCATCAACGAGCTAAGTTGGTAATCCTCACGTCAAAGGGCAAGTCAGCGTATGATGCGGCGATGAAACGGCAGCGTCCGTGGGCTGCTAACCTTACAAGCGTACTTGGCACCGCGCAGATTGAAAATACCGCGGCAGCATTACGCGCACTCCGGGAGCGACTCGACGAACGTACGTCGACTCGCTAGCCCTTGACTTTATCAACTGCACAGCGTACCAGATCGCCTTAACGATCTCGGTGAGGCGCGTGTGTCGGTGCGCGAGGGGCTTCGAATAGCGCGTCAAGTGCAAGCCGCCCTGTTCGTTGCAATTGCGCAGCAACATTTAGCGTAGCTCATAGCACTGCGACGTCAGCCGCATTGCGCAGCCCGGCTGCTGAGCTACGTGGACGCCCAATTCAAAGCGCTGGGTTACGAGCGGGAAACCATCGAGAAGCGGGGCTACGACATGCTCATGAGCGCATTGCGCGACCACCTGAGCGAAGGAGATAGAAAAGCTGGCGGCCGAGGGCGCCGCCTGGTCCGAAGATCAGGCGGTTGAGGAAGCGCTCAAGGTTTACCCGAGGTGTAGCATAAGTGTAGCATAAGGAGCGGACATCGGCAGACTTCTACGGACGTCGGCAGAAAGTGCATGTTTCTCCAGAGCACGGCAAAACGGACGCCTGCAAACGTCCACGGACAACTACGAAGCGAATCTGAACATGCCTGTCACGCAGGAGGCCGTGGGTTCGAGTCCCATCAGCGTCGCCAGTCGGGGCCCATGATTATCTCATGGGCCCTCTTTATATATGCGCACTGGGCGCTGTGCACAAAGGGCGGCTGGGGCACACGCCAAAAAGCGCCCCTAAAACTCACGTGGGCCTAACATAGGCGCACGCTGTTGACGGCGGTGGC
>JAFANK010000333.1 GCA_019232725.1 Vulcanimicrobiota bacterium
GCGCCGAGCGCCTCTGTGTCGTGGAGATCCGAGAGGCTGAAACCCTCCGTGACGCGGGGGTGCGCGCACCGATCGTGTATGTGGCAGCGACGCCAGAAGAAGACCTCGAGAACGCACTGCGGCACGAGGTGATCGTCTCAGTCGCGGATGTGGGCCGCGCGCAAGTGATTTCGGCGCTGGCTGCGCGGCTCGGCATCATCGCAAAAGTACATATCGCGATCGAAACGGGCACGGGCTGGTGGGGCGTAACGCCCTCCGACGCGCACGCGTTTGCAACGAAGATCGCACAGCTTCCCAACATTGAGTGGGAAGGCGCTTGGACGCACATCGCGGGTCGCGACTCCATGGACGCACAGCTGTACAAGCTGCACGCAGGCGTCGCAGCGTTGCGCGAGCATGGCGTTGCCGTGCCGGTGCTGCACATCGGCAGCACAGGCCCGACGGTGTGGAATCTGCGTGAGGGGGCAGCGCGCATCGGCGTGGGCTTGTACGGGGCGAGCCTTGGCGACGCACCACAGGCAGCGCGGCTGCGCACAGCGCTCGAGGTGCGGGCGCCAGTTTATGCCATTCGCCGCTATAGCGAACCGATGCCGCTGGGTTATGGCGGGACGTACGTCGCGCTGCCGGGGCAGACAATCGTGACGCTGCGCATTGGCTACGGTGAGGGGATGCCCAAGGCGCTCTCCGGCCGCGGCTGCGTCGTGCTGTCGGGCGTGCAGTGTCAGATTGTCGGCGCGATTGGTATGAATTTCACGATGGTCGCAGCGCCGCCGAATGCGACACTGTCGGCGACCGATGAGGCGTTGATCGTTGGCGATGTCCCCGGTGTCACACTTGAAGAGGTTGCGGCTGCGGCGCAAACGATACCGCACAACATCGTGACGATGTTCGGCGCAGGTATCACACCGTTGCACGTCACGACTGACGGGGCAGCCCAGCCGGCTGCAGCGGGAACGAGCGTCCAAGAGCGAGGCTAGTTGCTCGCGAGGGTATGTCCTTGGAGCACTGCCGTGACCGCGTTCTTCATCTGATCCAAGGTCAGGGCTCCGGTCATGCGTGCCCGCACGATGCCGTGACTGTCGACGATAAAGCTCGTCGGGATGTAGCGGACATCCATCAGGCCATGTGACACGCCTTGTTGATCGAGGAAGATCGGGTACGTGAGCCCATAGCGCTGCGCGAACTCACTCACCGGGTCGATGTCCTCTTGCTGCGATATGCCGACGATATCCACCGGCATCTGCGCCGTAGACTTGGCCAACTGCTCGAGTGCAGGCGTCTCCTCTTGGCAGTCGGGACACCATGTCGCGAACACGTTCACGTAAAGGACCCGCCCCGGGCGCGGAGCGATTTTCTGTGTTTCGCCGGCAAGATTTGTCAGCGTGACGACCGGGAGGGGTTGGCCTGCCACCAAGAGCGCCTTACCCGTCGGCCTCACGTTGAGCACTGCGCGCACACGCGCGATGACGCCGTAACGATGGTGATACAAAAAGAGTGCCGCGACGAGCGCGAGCAGGATGAGAGCAAGCGGTGGACGCCGGGAGGTCATGAGAGGCGAGGCTTCGCCGATTGTCATCCACCTCCATCCACATGTGACGCTCCGCCACGCCACAGGCTGCCCACATACTTATGCACAGGCGCTCCCTTGTCACTCGATTTCGCCGTGTGATATACTCTGCGGGCTTGCCGGGCAGCAACCTTTGCCCGATTTTCCTTCCTGCTCGTCCTCTAGCGCCGCGTCTCGCGGTCGAAGGACCAGCCTTACGCCCAGAGGGAGGCAGCGTTTATTCGCATGTCACGTTACGAGATCACGTATATCGTCCGCCCGTCTTTTGAGGATCCTCAAGTCGACGAGCTTGCGGCGCATTTCTCCGACGTCACCAAAACCAATGGCGGGGATGAGATCCTCGCCGAACGGATGGGGAAGAAGCGCTTGGCTTACGAAATTCAGAAGTTGCGCGAAGGCCATTATATCTGCATGAAATTCGCCGGCAAACCCGACACCGCCAAGGAAGTCATCCGCCAGATGCGTCTCCACGACGACATCTTGCGGGCTTTGCTGGTACGTTTATAAAGCGAGGTGCAACGTGGCTGGATCCTATAACCATATCGTGCTTGTTGGCCGGCTCGTCGCCGACCCCGAACTCCGCCAGACCCAAAGCGGAGTCCCGGTGACCTCATTTCGGATCGCCGTCGATCGCCCCAAGAGCCGCGATGGTGAGAAGCAGACCGACTTTTTCGGCGTGAGCATTTGGCGCCAGCGAGCGGAACGTGCGGCCGAGTTCTTGCAAAAAGGCAGGCTTGTCCTGATCGCAGGTCGCGTCCAGATCCGTGAATATACCGATCGCGACAACAACAAGCGGACTGCGGTGGACGTCGTCGCCGACGATTTCCAGATGCTCGATTCTCGCCCAACCGGCGACAGTGCGGCGCCGCGGCAAACCGGGGCCGTCGCCAACGATCTGCCGGAGTACGAATACAATCCGGCCGACGAAGAAGTGCCGTTCTAACCAAAGTCTGTGTAGAGCCAGTGAAGGAAACACGTAGATAGTATGCCACCCCCAAAGAGAGGCGCAAGCGCCAAGCGTAAATCCACCAAAGAGCGCAAGCCCAAACGCAAGTCATGTTCGATGTGCGCCGAGAAGCTTACCGCGCTCGACTACAAAGATACGCTGCGGCTGCGGCGCTTCATCACTGAACGCGGGAAGATCGTGCCGCGGCGCATCTCTGGGAACTGTGCCAAGCATCAACGCTGGCTCACCGACGCGGTCAAACGTGCCCGCGTGATCGCGCTCTTGCCCTTCACCGCTGAGTGACGCCGCCCCAACAGCTGTGAAAGTCATCCTCCGCAAGAACATCAAAGGCGTCGGCACGAGCGGTGCCATCATCGACGTGTCCGATGGGTACGCGCGCAACTATCTCTTGCCGCGTCAGCTCGCGCACGAGGCGACCGCTGGTAATCTCGCGCAAGCGGCGCAGGCCAAGGCTGCGCAAGCCAAGCGCGACGAGAAGCTGCTTGCGGAGGCGAAAGAACTCGCCGCACGTCTCGCCGGCGCACCTATCAGGGTAACCGCAAAGGCTGGCGAGCGCGGAAAGATCTTCGGTGCGGTGACCAACGCGCAAGTCGCTGATGCGCTCAAGAACGCGCTCGGCATCGACATCGATCGCCACAAGATCGAGATGGCCGAACCTATCAAGACCACAGGCGACCACAAGGCGGTCGTCAAGCTCCCGCTCGGGGTGACAGCACAGATCACCGTCCGCGTCACGCCGCAGTAGCAAGCGCAGGGAGGATCGTCGTCGATGGTGATGACCGCGCTCGAACGTGTTCCGCCACAGAATCTCGAGGCGGAGCAGGCGATCTTAGGGTCACTCATGGTCGAGCGCGATCTCGTGCCGGTCATCTCCGAGATCGTCGAGAAGGCTGATTTTTACGCGCCGCATCACGCGACGGTGTATGATGCGATCATCTCGCTGTACGAGCGGGGCGAGCCTGTCGACAAAGTCTCGGTGACCGAGGAACTACGCCGGCGACGCCTGTTGGAAGAAGTCGGCGGCGCAGATTTCGTCAGCCAACTCCTCAACACCGTGCCAACCGCAGCCTCAGCCGAGTATTACGCGCGTGTCGTCGCCGAAAAGTCGATCTTGCGATCGCTCATCACAGCCGGCGGACGCATCGCTACCATCGGCTTTGAACAGCCGGAGAATGTCGACGACGTTGTCGACCGCTGCGAGCAGATGATTTTCGACATCGGCCGGCGTTCGGCAGGCGGCTTCACGCTCGTGCGCGACTTGCTCAAGACGGCATTCGAGCGCATCGACACGCTCTACCATCAGAAGGGAACGGTCACGGGTGTGCCGTCCGGCTTTGCGCGCTTGGATCAATTCACGACCGGTTTCCAACCCGGCGAACTTATCATCATCGCCGCGCGGCCGTCGATGGGCAAGACCTCGCTCTGCCTCAACATGGCGATGAATGCCGCAAAGGATGCGGGCAAACACGTGGCCGTCTTCTCACTGGAGATGAGCAACGACCAGCTCGTGCAGCGCTTCCTGAGCATGGAGGCGCGCATCGACGCCCAGGCACTGCGCACCGGCAACATCAAGGACAAAGAGTGGGGCGAGATCACGCGCGCGATGGGCGTGCTCGCAGAAGTACCAGTCTACGTCGATGACTCGGCCGCGTTGACGGTGGGTGAAGTGCGTTCACGTTCGCGTCGCTTGGCGGCCACGACTGGTCTGGATCTCGTCATTATCGATTACCTGCAGCTCTTGCGCTCCACGAATGCGCGCACGACAAACCGTGTTGAGATCATCGATGAGATCTGCCGCAGTCTCAAGGCGCTCGCGAAAGAGCTGCGGGTGCCGGTCATCGCGCTCGCGCAGCTCAACCGCTCGCCCGAATCGCGCAACGACAAGCGCCCAATGCTTTCAGACTTGCGCGAATCCGGCGGCATCGAGCAAGAGGCTGACGTGGTCGCTTTCATCTATCGCGACGAGTACTACAACCCGCCCACGCCCGAGAACGAGAATATTGCCGAGATCAATATCGCCAAGCAGCGCAACGGGCCTACCGGTCTCGTGCAGCTCCGCTTCGACAAGCGCTACACCTCGTTCGCCGATCTGGAGACCCAACGGACCGAGCCCTGAGAGGCACGGGCGCGCGATGGCGAGAATTTGCCTTTTCCCAAGATAACGCGCCGACGTAGCTCAGAGGTAGAGCAGCGGTTTCGTAAACCGCGGGTCGTCAGTTCAATTCTGACCGTCGGCTTTCGAATTCATAAGGCTTTGCGCGAAACAAGAGGCGCGCGTCAGACCGTCAATCTACCCTCTGTCAACCCTTTTGCAAAAACTGCCTGTTAAACCGCGCGGCTTAGAACCCCATGACCCAGAGGT
>JAFANK010000008.1 GCA_019232725.1 Vulcanimicrobiota bacterium
AGACGAGGCGGTGCACATCGGGCCGACGCCCGCATCGCAATCGTATCTCAACGCTGCGCGCATTATCGACACGGCTCGAGAATATTCTTGCGCGGCGATCCATCCTGGGTATGGTTTTCTTGCGGAGAACGCCGGCTTCGCGCGCGCGTGCACCGATGCGGGATTGACGTTCATCGGCCCGTCGCCTGGTCCGATGGAGCTCATGGGCGGTAAGCTCGCGGCGCGCGCGCACGCGACTGCGGCAGGCGTCCCCGTCGTGCCCGGCACGCTCGAACCGGTCACGACTGCCGACGAAGTCAAAGCGCTGGCTCAGCGCTTTGGGTATCCTGTGGCGATCAAAGCGTCGGCGGGCGGTGGAGGCAAGGGCCTTAAGGTCGCCATGTCCGCAGCCGAGGTCGAGCAGGCTGTATCGCTTGCGGCCAAAGAGGCACAAGCCTATTTCGCAGACCCCACGCTGTATGTCGAACGGTACCTGGCGCATCCACGGCATATCGAGATACAAATACTCGGCGATCGCCACGGCAACGTCGTGCATCTGGGCGAGCGCGATTGCTCGCTGCAGCGGCGACATCAAAAGCTGGTCGAAGAGACGCCGTCGCGCATCAGCGACCGCCTGCGTTCGCGCATGTGCGAGGCGGCCGTGAGGCTTGCGCAGTCGATCGGTTATGACAGTGCCGGCACGATCGAGTGCTTGGTCGAAGGCGACGAGTTCTTCTTCCTCGAGATGAACGCGCGCATCCAAGTCGAGCATACGATCAGCGAAGCGGTTTACGGTTTCGACCTCGTGAAGGCCCAGATCCGCATCGCCGGCGGCGAGCGTTTGTGGCGAACGCAGGAGGAGCTCGTGCCGCGCGGTCATGCCATCGAGTGCCGGATCAACGCAGAATCACCCGCAGCCGGCTTCGCGCCTGCTCCCGGACGCATCGCGCGCTACATCGAGCCCGGCGGCCCCGGCATCCGCATCGACAGCGCTGCCTACGCCGGTTGGACCATCGGCAGTGATTACGATTCGCTCATCGGCAAACTCATCGCATGGGGCAGCGACCGCGACGAGGCGCGGAAGCGCATGCTGCGCGCACTCGGCGAGTACCAGATCGAAGGCGTGCCGACGACGGTGCCGTTCTTGCGTTTGCTTCTTGACGATCCGGCGTTCGTGGACGTCACCTATTCGACGGCTTCGGTGGAAGATTTCGTGCACCGCCGGCAGGCTGAGATCCAAAACGTCTACGAGTCAGAAGCGTCTCGCCCGCAGGCCTCCGATGGCGCCACCCACGCAGAGAGTACGGCGCCGTCCGACGCCACGGACCTCGCCGTCGAGGTCAACGAGAAACTTTTCCGCGTTCGCGTCTTCGGGCTGCCGGCCGGCACGACAGGACCGTCACGGCGTGCGCCATCATTTCGTAGCTCTAAGCCCGTGGCGTTTGGCGGACCGGCCATCGCTGCGCCGATGCACGGCAACGTCGCGGAGATAAAGGTCCAGCCCGGCGACAACGTGCGCGATGGACAAGTGGTTGCGGTCATCGAGGCGATGAAGATGATGAACGAAGTAGTGGCGCATCGCGCCGGCACCGTGGCAAGCGTCGACGTGCGAGCCGGTGAGACCGTGGAGAGCGGGAAGGCGCTCCTCACCTTTGCCGAGCCGCCGCCGTCGGGCGTGTGAACGGCGCCCTATAGCTGAAGGTCCGCCTGCACAAATCTGCGGAAGCCCCACACATGCGCCGGCGCACGACCGAGAGCGGCATCGAGATCCAGCCGCTCTATCAGGAAAAAGACGTCGCCGATCTTGACTTGGCCCATCAGGCCAAACCCGGCGAGTTTCCATTCGTCCGCGGCATCCAGGAATCGATGTACCGAGGCCGCCTGTGGACCATGCGCCAGTATGCCGGGTACGCGAGCGCCGCTGAGTCCAACGAACGGTACCGCTTCTTGCTCTCGCAAGGACAGATGGGGCTATCCGTGGCGTTCGATCTGCCCACGCAAATGGGATATGATTCGGACTCGCCGATGGCGGTCGGCGAGGTGGGGCGCACCGGCGTCGCCATCGATTCGGTCGAGGACATGGCCGCGCTGTTCGACGGCATTCCGCTCGAGAGCGTCAGCGTGTCCATGACGATCAATGCGCCGGCTGCGATTCTCTTAGCCATGTACCTGGCCATCGCGCGACGCCGCGGCATACCCTTCGACAAGCTCTCGGGAACGTCGCAAAACGATATCCTCAAAGAGTACGCCGCGCGAGGCACCTACATCTATCCGCCGGCGCCGTCGATGCGCCTGGTGACGGACCTGATGCGGTATTGCGCGGCATCGGTGCCCGGCTGGAACACGATCAGCGTGAGCGGCTATCACATCCGCGAAGCCGGTGCCACCGCCGTCCAAGAGCTCGCGTTCACACTCGCAAATGGCTGCGCCTACCTGCGGGCTGCCACGCAAGCGGGCCTCGACGTCGATGCCGTCGCACCGCGCATGTCGTTTTTTTGGAACGCGCACAACAACTTCTTCGAGGAGATCGCGAAGTTCCGCGCGGCGCGTCAATTGTGGGCGCACATCGTGCGCGAGCAGTTCGGCGCGCGATCGCCGCGTTCGTGGCTGATGCGCTTTCACACGCAGACCGGCGGCTCGACCTTGACCGCACAGGAGCCGCAGAACAACGTCGTGCGCGTCACGCTGCAGGCGCTCGCAGCGGTGCTCGGCGGCACGCAGTCGTTGCACACCAACGCACAAGACGAAGCGCTGGCGCTGCCCACGCAAGAGGCCGCGAAGCTCGCCTTGCGCACGCAGCAGATCATCGCGCACGAGAGCGGTGTGCCTGACACCGCCGATCCGCTGGGCGGCTCCTATTTCGTGGAGCGGCTCACCGCCGAACTCGTGCAAGCCAGTCGCGCCCTGCTCGACGACGTCGAGCGGCGCGGCGGCCCCATCGCAGTCATCGAAAGCGGTTGGATGCAAGCGCAGATCGCGGAAAGCGCTTACCAAGCGCAGCGCAAAGTCGAATCCGGCGACACGGTCGTGGTCGGCGTCAACAAGTATGTCGATCCCGCGGCAAGCACGCAAGCACCGCAACTGCAGCGTATCGACGTCAGCCTGGAGCGCGAACAGCGCGAGCGGCTCGCCCACATGCGGGCGCAACGCGATGCCCACGCGGTGTCGACGCGGCTGGCTGCCGTGCGCGCCGCCGCGCGTACGTCGTCGGCCTTGATGCCGGAATTCATCGAAGCGGTCGATGCAGGCGCGACCCTCGGCGAGGTGTGCGACGCTTTGCGCGAGGTCTTCTCCGTCTACCATCCGGCGACGGCGGTCTAGCCAAGGCATGCACGAGCTCGATCATGTGGCGGTCGTCGTCGCCGATCTTGCCGAAAGCGAAGCCTTGTACGCGCAGCTGGGCTTCAGCGTGCTCTATCGCGAGCGCGTCGAAGATCAGGGCGTTGACATCGTCGGCCTGCGCGCTGGTGACAACGTCATCGAACTGCTCAAGCCTCTCGCCGGCGATTCACCGCTGCAGCGCTTTTTGGGCGATCAACGTTCAAAGCTGCACCATCTCGCCTATCGTGTCGAGAACATCGAGGCAGAGCTGGCGCGTTTATCTGCCAACGGGGTTCGCCTCATCGACATGGTGCCGCGGCGCGGAGCGCACGGCAACCGTATCGCGTTCATACACCCCTCGTATGCCGGCGGCACGCTCATCGAATTGTGCCAGCCCGCCACCGACCACGATCGCTCGCAATACTAGACCACAAGGCGCCGACGCCGCAGCGCGGCCTTTCCGTGTGAGCCAGGTCGCGTTTTCCCCCGCTCCAGGCGGGAGTTGACCACCGCGGTTCATATGAGAGTGGGCGCTTGCGCGGGCGCCGGTCATAGCACTTCGTTATGACGCCGATACTCTAGAGTACATGGCTGTCATCGCCGACGCGATCATCGCCTTCGAGCATGATGGGACAGTACGCTCGTTCAACGGCGCCGCAGAGCGCTTGTTCGGCCACGCCGCCGCCGACATGCTCGGCCAGAATCTTCGCATGATCATCGCCGACCCGGTGCGCGTCGGCGCGACCAACGCGAGTGCACGCCATCGCGACGGCACGCTCTTCCCGGTCCGCTTCACGGTGCACG
>JAFANK010000114.1 GCA_019232725.1 Vulcanimicrobiota bacterium
TATGCGCTTTTGTGCCAGGCGGCATCCCAGATCGCGGCCGTTCCAAAGGACTGGCAGCCGCAGCTCGTCCACGCCAACGATTGGCACACCGCGCTCATCCCAAACCTACTCGCTGCGCGTGACGTGAACATCCCGACGCTGCTGACGATTCACAACGCGTGGTATCAGGGGGAAGCAACCTACGCGCAGCTACGCGCCTTTGGTTTGCCGGCCGAACGATTGCAGCGGATCGGCAGTGGGAAGCTCTCCTTCCTTTCCCTCGGCGTGCAAGCCGCCGCGACGCTCACGGCCGTGAGTCCGACCTATGCCGAGGAGATTCAAACCTCCGATTTCGGTTATGGGTTAGAGGATCTGTTCGCTGCCCGCTCGCGCGATCTCACTGGCATACTCAACGGCGTAGACTATGAGGTGTGGAATCCCGCGCTCGACAAGCACGTCGCGCAAACATATGACGAGCGACGGTTGGCCGGCAAGTCGGCCTGCAAGGCCGGCCTGCTGCAAGAAATGGCGCTCGACCGGGACCAACATGCGCCACTTGTCGGCATCGTGAGCCGCCTGACTTGGCAGAAAGGGCTTGATCTTGTGATCGAGCGGGCAGCGGATCTGTTAGACGCCGGTGCTCGCATGGTCGTGCTTGGCGAAGGCGACCAGAAACTAGAACGGGGCTTTCGCGATCTGGCATCGCGACATCCAAGCCGCGTGGCGGCGCGCATCGGCTACGACGAAGCGTTGGCACATCGGATCATCGCTGGAGCCGACATCTTCGTCATGCCGTCACGTTTCGAACCGTGCGGCCTGAACCAGATGTATAGCTTGCGCTACGGCACGGTGCCGGTCGTCGCAGCCGTGGGCGGCTTGGCGGATTCGGTCGTCGACTTTGGGGAACAGGGCGTCGCCGCTGGGCTGACGACCGGATTCCGGCACGAGGCCGATTCTGCGATCGCGTTTTCCGATGCCGCGCGCAAGGCGGTGGCCCTGTATCGGGACCGCCCACTTTGGCAAGCGCTGCAGCGCAACGGCATGCGCCAAGATTTCAGCTGGGACGTTTCCGCGCGCGCATATCTCACCCGCTACCGGTCGCTTGTCGCTTAGGTCTCAGCGGCGGCGAGCTCGCGCACGTCTTGCGTGATGCGCATGGAACAGAACTGGGGTCCGCACATCGAGCAGAAATGTGCGGCTTTCGCACCGTGCGCCGGCAACGTCTCATCGTGGAACTCGCGCGCAGTCTGCGGATCGACTGAGAGCGCGAACTGATCTTCCCAGCGGAACTCAAAGCGCGCTTTAGAGAGCGCATCATCCCATGAGCGTGCACCCGGATGCCCTTTGGCAAGATCCGCCGCGTGGGCGGCTATCTTGTACGCGATGACGCCGTCTTTCACGTCTTTCTTGTTCGGCAAGCCGAGATGTTCTTTCGGAGTCACATAGCACAGCATCGCCGTGCCATACCAGCCGATCATGGCTGCGCCGATCGCGCTTGTGAGATGATCGTATGCCGGCGCGACATCGGTGACGAGCGGCCCCAACGTGTAAAAAGGTGCTTCGTGGCAGATCGCGAGCTGACGTTCCATATTCTCTTTGATGAGGTGCATCGGCACGTGACCGGGTCCTTCGATCATGACCTGGACGTCATGCGCCCAGGCGATGCGCGTGAGCTCGCCGAGCGTGTCGAGCTCAGCGAACTGGGCCGCATCGTTGGCGTCTGCGGTGCAGCCTGGACGCAAGCCGTCGCCGAGTGAGAACGAGACGTCGTAGGCTTTCATGATCTCGCAGATCTCTTCAAAATGCGTGTACAAGAAGTTCTCTTGATGATGCAAGAGACACCATTGGGCAAGGATGGAACCGCCGCGCGACACGATGCCGGTGACTCGGTTCGCGGTGAGCGGCACGTAGCGCTTGAGCACGCCGGCATGGATCGTGAAATAGTCCACGCCTTGTTCGGCTTGCTCGATGAGCGTGTCACGGTAGACATCCCAGTCGAGCCTGCCCACGTCGCCTTTCACCTTCTCGAGCGCCTGGTAGATGGGCACCGTGCCGATCGGCACGGGAGCGTTACGTAAGATCCACTCGCGGGTCTCGTGGATGTTCTTGCCGGTGGACAGATCCATGACGGTATCCGCTCCCCAGCGGATAGCCCAGGTCATCTTCTCGACCTCTTCCTCGATCGAAGAACCGATCGCTGAGTTGCCGATGTTGGCATTGATCTTGACGAGGAATTGGCGCCCGATGATCATCGGTTCGGACTCAGGATGGTTGACGTTGGCGGGGATGATGGCCCGCCCGCGCGCCACTTCCTCGCGCACGAACTCCGGTGTCACGCCCTCACGGACCGCAATGAACTCCATCTCGGGCGTGACGATCCCGGCGCGTGCATAATGCAGCTGCGTGACCACGCGGCCAGGCATCGCTCGGCGAGGCCGCGCGGGGCGCGGAAAGCGCACGTCTGCGAGCACCGGATCGTTCTCGCGTGTGCGCCGATATGCCGAGGTCGCCGAAAATAATTGCTCGCAATCGCCGCGTGCCGCTATCCACTCCTCGCGTAACGGTGGCAGGCCGCGGCGGATGTCGAGCTCGAGACCGGGATCGGTGTACGCGCCGCTCGTGTCGTAGAGGCGAAAATCGGTGCCGTCGGTGAGATGGATCTGGCGCATCGGCACGCGGACGCCGCATGCTCCGTCCACGTATATCTTGTGCGCCGTGGATCCGTTGGATGTGTGCGTTGCTGCAGTGCTGGTCATCGGTGCTCCCTTCGCCGGCATCGCTCCGGATCAGGTTCAGACGGTCGGCGAGACGCTTTCCCGCCCTCTCAGTCCGACTGGACTCCCGTGCTGTGGGACTGTCTTGGTTCGCGGCTATTGGAGCAGCCGCCCTTTCGACGTGTCACACACCCCTCTGAACCACCCGAGCTCCCGCACACGTTATAGTACCAAAGAAGGCGATTGCTCGAACGAAAGCGCTGCGGCGCTTGCCTGGTCTCAAGCCACAAGCCTTTTGCGCCGATTTAAGAGACTGAAAAGGAGCCTTCGCGCACTCGCCTGGAGCGCCGGTACACACCGGCGGAAAACAAACGCGTGTCTTCGATCGGATCTCTCTTCCTCAGGTGGATCGTCATCATGGCGGTCCTCATCGCCACGTCGCTTGCGGGCCCTGCCCCCGCCGTCGTCGCGAGCTCCACGACTGCTCTTGCTCCGGCCTCGCCGGCGCCTATCTCACGACCAGTGCGCATCATGGAGCTTGGCGACTCTATCACCGCGGGCATTATGGCTGGCGGTGGGCCTGATGCACACGCGGGGTATCGTGCCGAGCTCGTGCAGTTACTGACAAGCCATGGTTACCAGTTTGCGATGGTCGGGAGCCGCACGGATTACTCGGGGCAACTGGCCTACCCGCAGCACGAGGGGTGGCCGGGCTATGTGTTGCGTTCGTATCCGTCGCGCCCCGCAGGCCAGCTGTACGGGCCCATCATCCACGATGCTATGCTCGACTACCATCCCGACATCGTTTTGCTGATGGCGGGAACGAACGATCTTCTTCGTCATGAAGATGGTTACGCTGGCTATACGCTCGCGAATATCAAGCACAGCATGGATCTCGTCCTCGGACAGATCTTCGCGCTCGATCCGCACGTCACGGTGATCGTCGCGGGCGTGGTCGACAGCCCGAAGATCGACGAGCGCTCGGTGTTCTCATTTGACAATGACTCAGCCGACGGCATCATCGCCCTGGTCAGCAAGTACCGCTCCTTCGGCCACTCGATCTTCCTCGCCCCAGGCATGGACCGGGCAGTGCCGCGAAGCTACGTGTACTTTCCAGACGGTATCCACCCGAGCGGCAGCGATGGTTACGATCGCATCGCCGCTGTCTGGTATCGTTCGCTGCAGCAGATCCTTCCGCAGGACGCGGGTCCGGTCGCAAGTTCTACCGAGCGGGCGAAGCCTTAACAGGACGACAGGCTAACGCCCGTCCGAGAGACAGGCTGCTTGCCATGAGCGTCAAGCGTCTTGGGTACGTGCCTATGCATCATGGCGCGCTCGCACGAAGAGCGACCCGGCATATCGCACGTGGCCGTATTGGATGGTTTGCGCGGCATAGCCATCGCTGGTGTCGTGTGGTACCACGCGTGGCTGGTCTCGAGGATATCGTCAACCCTGAGCATTGGCCACTACACGCTCGACTTGCAACCGCTGGCGCAGGCGGGATTCATGGGCGTCGATCTTTTTTTCTTCGTGAGCGGCTTCTGCCTGTTCTATCCATACGCTCGCCACGTGTTCGAGGGCAAGCCGCTGCCGACGATCGCGGACTTCGCTGTGCGGCGTGCCGAAAAAATTCTGCCATCGTATGCGGTAGCGCTCGCGGTCTTCGCCATAGCGCACCGATCGTGGTTCGCGTCGACAGGCTCGTGGGTTGCGCATCTGGCCGCGCACGCCACCTTCCTGCATCCGCTCTGGTTTGACACGTTCGGCAGCATCAGCGGGCCCTTTTGGACGCTTGGCATCGAAGTGCAGTTCTATTTGCTCTTCCCGCTCGTGTGCTATCTGTTTCGGCGCCAACCGCTCCTCATGTTCGCAGGCTTGTGCGTGTTGGCCAACGGCTATCGGTTGCTCGTCGCGCATCTCGGCGTCGACACGATGCTCTACCCCATCAGCCAGCTTCCCGGCGTGATCGACGTCTTCGGCAGCGGCATGCTCGCCGCGTACGCGATCGCCTATGCGCGGCGGTTACCGCTGGGACGCCGTTCGCGCCTGGTGGCGACATCCGTGACGATCGCGGCGGTCATCGCCATGGTGCTGCTCGTGCGGCGTCTTGCTGCCGTTGCCGCTGCGACCGGTGATCCTGGCCAATACCAGTGGGTGAATGCGCATCGGCCACTCTTCGCGGCGCTCTTTTTGATCTGCGGTGTCGGTTCGACGATCGCGCTTCCTGGATGGCAGCGTCTTGTGGCCCAACCGGCACTCGTCTATCTCGCGGCGATCTCGTACAATCTGTACCTGTGGCACTTGGAAGTCATCGTGTGGTACCAAACACACCTCTCGCCCTTCATCCGCGATGTGCTGCACCTGCCACTCGCCTCGGACTTGGTACTGCCCATGGTGCTCAGCCTTGTGGTGGCCGCACTTACCACGCGTGTCATCGAGCGGCCGTTCCTCAAAGGCGGCTGGCGGCTCATGGCTGTGCGCTTGCGTGCCGCGGTATCAGCGTTTGCGGCGCTGCCACCATGGAAAGGCAGGCTCTTGACCGCGAGCCCGACGCGCGACGCGGGCCTTCACGCCGAGACCGCGCTCGCGGCAGCGGTCCAACACGTACGCAGACATGCCGAGCGCCACGGTGAGACCGGCGCGCCCGACACCGGCGACGTTGTACATCTTGGGAACGCGCTTGGACCACTCGGCGATCATCCCGCGATCTTTGCTGACGGCGTCCACACTCACCCATGAATCTGCGGCTGTGAAACCTGCGAGCTTGGGCACCATACGCGCAGCTTTGGATTGCAGCTCATCCATCGAGGCGGCAGCCCCGGCATCGGTCTTGCTGGTGACGCGCGTGGCCGTGTACGCGCACAAGCGGCCGTAGATCGTGGGAAAGACGGTCGCACCCGTGTGGTCGGCCGCGACGGCTTCGATGATGTGGTCGGTCAAAATCGCCGCCTCGTCCGGATAGACGACGAAGTCGCCGCGCTCAGCGTCGATCGAGATTGCGCCGTCTCCAGCGATCTCGTCCGCCCACAGGCCCGCGCAGTTGATAACAAAGCGCGCTTCGACATCACCGGTCGAGCAACGGACGAGGGCGCCACCTTCGAATGGTTCGACTGCAGACACTGCCGACCCGTAGCGCAGCTCCGCGCCCGTCGATAGTAGGCGGCTGACCATCTCGTAGGGATCGGTGACCGCCTCGGACGGAACCAGCAGGCCACCGACCGCTTTGGCTTGCGGCTCTAGGTTGCGGATCTGACTGCGATCGTACGCGCGCGTCTTCACGCCGTGGTCCGTCGCGCGTTGCGTGACCTCGGCGAGCCGGCCCAGCTGCGAGCTATCGTGCGCGATCAACACCTCGCCGCAAACCTTGACCGGGATGCTCAGCTCTTCAAAGATCGACGGCCAGCGGCTTGCACCGGCGAGGATCATCGAGGTCTCAAGCGTCAATGGCGGCGCGTCAAAACCGCTGTGCAAGATGCCGGCATTCGCCCCGCTCATACCGGCGGCGGGGCCGTGCGCACGCTCGAGCACGAGCGCTTCAACGCCATAGCAGGCGCATTCGTACGCGATCGCAGCGCCGGTGACGCCCGCGCCGATGATGACCAATTCGGCCCGGGTCAGACTCGAGGCCGCGGTATCAGCGTTCATGCCGGCTCAATTTTTCCACGAATAGGAGTAGCGGCGCCTTCTATTGGCGCCGCTCGGCACAAGATGTGTCGCTTGAGCTACTTTGAGGTCGCGCTACTTGGAGATCGCTTTGACTTGCGCTTCAGTGACGGCTGACGCGTGATTGCCCCACGCGCTGCGGATGTAGGTCACGACCGCAGCGACTTCCGCCGGGCTGAGCTTCGAGCTCCACGACGGCATCGGAATCGCGCCGCTGAAACTCACCCCGTTCACGACGATCGGCCCTTTCATCCCATGCATGACCGCTCCGATCACCTTGTTCGGGTCACCCGTGACAAACGGATTGCCATCCAGCGGTGGAAATGATCCCGGTGTTCCCTTGCCCGCCGCTCCATGGCAGCTTGCGCAGTTCTGCGCGAACACCGTCGCACCGACAGGTCCAGCCGCCGCAGTCTGCGGGTACGTCAAAGCGATGGTCGGCACGCTTTCTTGCGACGGCGGAGCACCGTAGCCCTCAACGGGCGTCTGACCGACTGGGCTCTTGGCGATCTCATCGCCGATGATCTTGGCCGAGTACACCGTGATGCCGATGAGCAGCGCGACCGACAGGATGACGAAGGGGACCGTGAACGGGCGGCGCGCGAGCGACCGGTGCGGATTGCGGTCAAGCCAGGGCAAGAGCAACAGCACCATGGTGAAAAGACCAGGCAGTATCACCGTCGGCAAGAGCGACAAGTTCTGCGGGAACATCCGCAAGAGCCCGTACAGCGCGTAGAAATACCATGCTGGCGCTGGGATGAACTGCGCATTGTTCGGATCGGCCTTGGCCAGCAGTGGGGCTGGCATGACGAACGCAAGCACGACGATGATGGCGAATGCCAGCACCGAAGCGACCGTGTCCATGAAGATCTGATTGGGATAAAACCGGCCGAACGTCACCGGCGCCTCGTCCGCCGGCGGGCCGGCTGAGCTATTGTGCCGGAAGATGAACAGATGCAGGCCGACCAGCCCGATGATCGCGGCCGGCGTCGCCCACACGTGTAACCCGAAGAAACGGCCAAGTGTGAGCGTGCCGAGCGTCGAGCCGTCGCTCAAGAAGTGATAGATGAACGGGCCGATGATCGGAACGCTGGCCGCGATGTTGATCGCAACCTGGGTGGCGAAGTAGGCGTTGAGATCCCACGGCAAGAGGTAGCCGGTCAAGCCCATCGAGAGCACGATGAAGAACAGCAGCACGCCGACGACCCACTGCAGTTCCCTGGGCTTCTTATATGAGCCGAACACCAACACTTGGAGCAGGTGCATGGACATGAGGATGATCATGGCCGATGCGCCCCAATAATGGAGGCTGATGAGGAACGAACCGCCCCACACGTTACGATAGATGAATTGCGTCGACTCCCACGCGGTCCACGATGACGGCGAGTAGTAGAAGCACAGGATGATGCCGGTGACGATTTGCACGGTCAGCACGATCAAGGTCGCGCTGCCGAAGACGTACCAGTAACTCGCGCCGCCGGGAACGTCTTCGGTGAGGAAATCCTTTAACGCGGAGACGAGTCCGGTGCGGCTCTCAACCCAGTCGATCATGCGGGCGCTCTCCTACCAGTACGACATCCGGACGATGTCAGGCGTGTTGGCAGCGAATTTGATCCACTCGACCTGCGCAGTGCCGCCTTCCTGGTTGAATGGCAGCGGATCAAGACCGCGTGGTGCTGGGCCGATGAACTTGCCTCTAGCATCCTTCATGTGCACGCCGATCTTGTTGAACTGCGAGCCATGGCACGGGCACAGGAACGCGCCCAGACCAGTATCCCAATCGTATTTGCAATTGAGATGCGGGCAGAGCGAGCTGAACATCACGAAGTTCAAATTGCCCACCGGGTAGTCGATCGCGGCTCCCGGTTGTGGGTTGAACAGATCGGGACGTTCCTTGCGCATGTCGGCCAACTCGGCGTCGGTCAGCTTGATGCCCCACACGTAATAGTCCGTCGCCTCGCGCAGGTACCCGTTGACGACCGCTTTATTGAAGAAGATCTTGACCGGCTTGTCGATGGATTGCTCGAGTTGGGCGAATTCGTCTTTGTTGAGCGGCGAGAACCCTTTGTTCGCTTCGACGAGTTGTGCTTTGGGCACGAGCGAGCCGATGAGCGGGATGGCGAGCGTGAGTGCGACAGCGGTACCTCCGAAAATCGTCGCACGTGCGAGAAACGCACGGCGGCTGACTTCTTCTGGGGTGCCGGGATCCTGGTAGGCCTTGGCCTCGTTTGACACGCTGACTCACCTCCGCGCAGAGAGCAGACGCGGACGCTAGCAGCGTCACCCACGCCTTTCCGTCGAGCCGAAGGTTGGGTCATTTTGGTGCGAGGGCGTCCTGAGCCTCTTGGTTCACGGGCAAATGTAGCATCGGACGACGAATGTTATAGACACGCGTCAACGCACAGTCGTGCGTCTTAACACACGCAGGCGTGGAGTCCAGAACCCGAACACCAACGGATGCCAGTGATGCCCGGCGCATAGCTCGGCAACTGCGTCAGCGTGGTTGTGTCGTGATTGTCGCCGTCGCGCAGCTTGAAACTATCGCCACTGCCACAGACGCCATTCGCGGGCGTGACATAGAAGTAGGACCCCCCGGCCGGGTCGCTTGGTACCGAGCTCAGATAGGGATTGCCAGGACCACCAAAGAGGGTGACGTCAACTGGGGCGCTCGACGGCGGGTACTGCCCGCCATTATCCACCGCGTATTCCTGGAGGGCCGTCGCGATCTGTTTGAGATTGCCTTCGCAGGATGCTGACGCGGCTTCCGCGCGTGCGTGTAAGAAGTTGGGGATCAAAATCGCCGCAAGGATCGCGATGATCGCCACCACGATCATGAGCTCGATCAGGGTGAATGCGCGCCCACGCGTTCGGCATGTCCATTGCATGTTCGTATCATCGGCATTCGCGGACGCGCAGACTGTGATGCATACCACCACTGCAGCGCCGCTCGGCTGAGAGTTTGATGAGGATTTGCCGGCGTTACGTCTTGTTGAACGAAACGGCCACCGGCGTGCCGGCGTGGATCGTCTGATACACGACGCAATAACGCTCGGTCAGCTTCTGCAACGTTGCGAGTCCCGCTTGGTCCGCATCGGTGTCGAGTTCGAACCGCAAGCGGATCGCACGAAAGCCAACGGGCGCATCTTTATCAACGCCAAGCGTGCCACGCACGTCGAGTTCCCCTTCTGCGCTGACCGTGCCGCCGCGCACGGCGATGGCGGTGCTCGTGGCGACCGCTCGCAACGTGACGCCCGCACAGGCGACGAGTGCCTGCAGCAACATATCGCCTGAGCAGACGAGGGTGCCGTCGCCGCCAGTAGCGGGATGCAGGCCCGCTTGCACGAGGGCGCGTCCAGTTTCGACGCTGCACGCGACACCGGCGGGCTCGTCCACCGAACCCTTCGCGCGCAGCATGATCACGGCCGACCTTGGGTCGGCGCGATAGCGATCCTTGAGCTCTGCCTGCGCGGACTTGAGCGTTGCGGCGTCCACGGGTGAACCTTAGCGCGCTACGTGAACGGGGATATCGCGATTCCACCATGATGAGATGGTGACGCCGGCCGTTACCGGATCGAGCTCGTGCAACTCCAAAGACGCGTAGTCCGGCATTTCGCCGAGGCGACCTTGCGCCAAGCAACGTTCGCAGACGAGATGTCCGTCAATAGGATATGCATCGGCGCTGACACGCCTACAAATGACGCAGACGTTCACAACGGGCCCCTTCCTCGTGGGAAGCTGCCCGTTGTGCGTCGCCACGCATAATCCTGGGAGCGTATGTTCGCTTGCTGTGACGCGAACGCTGAATTGCGTTGGGTTACCGCATCCCTGGGCCCCAGGCATGGGGCGGCGCTAGCGCTCGTGCAGCCATCCCCAGGAGCACGGATCCTGCGTCGTTCGGCTGTTGTGAAGTTCCCATCCCGTGCATACCCTCAGGGCCCATACCGTGCATGCCACCGCCCGGCGCGCCTGCGCCCGATGCTTCGAGCTGCTGGCGCGCGGACTGCATCAGCTGTCGTGCCTGTTGCTCGAACGATGCAGAGATGCTGAGCACTGCTCGCGATTCGTTGGGACTCAAGCTTGCGTCGAGCTGCCTCGCGGCTGCAACGGTATCCGGCGATTGCGCGATCACCAACTGGCCAACAACGTTGGCGAGCAATGTTCGGTGCGCCGGCGTCAGTGCGTTGAGCATGGATAGCCGCGCTTGTGCGTGCAGCTGCTCCATCTTCGCATGCGTCTGCTGCATGACGCTCATGGCAGCGGCATTGGGTTGGCCGTTCGCGCTCGTATCGTCTGCGCGAACGATAAGGGGCGTGGCCGCGAGCGCGGCCGCAATAAACACCGAGGC
>JAFANK010000141.1 GCA_019232725.1 Vulcanimicrobiota bacterium
CGCAGAATGGTGCACTCCGGCCCCATGACGGCTGGTAGCTGAAGCAATCGTACACGTCCGTCGGCGCCCACGAGAGTTTGCTCCGCGCTTTTGGGAATCTCGAAAGCCAAGCGCCGAGCGTATCGTCGCGCCGTATTGGGAACACGACCGGCGTTAGCGTCGGCGTGACGTGAGGGCTCAGCGAGGCATTTTTTGCCGGGGCCTCGAGCGCACGAACGCCCGCCACGGTCAGTAACAGAAAAGCGCTCGCGGCAATAACATGGTGCGCACGAAGCCTGCCTGCTATCGATGCCCCTCCTTAGGGATGGATCGAGGCTCCGATCCGCGCGATCTCCTTGGGTGATAGATCGCCCACGATCGTGAGATTGAGGCCGCCTGCGTTCCACGACACAAGCGTCTGGCCGGAGACGTCAGCGTAGACGCCGTTCGCGTCGCCGATCGCGATCGGCTTCGGTGACGCGGTGTCAAAGCGCGGCAGTCGACCCGACGCGTTCTCAAAGAGCGAAAACGTTCGCAACCCATCGCCATACACGAACTCGACCGTGTTCACGCCTTGGTGCGCCTCCACGCTGCCGCGCTCGAGCGAAAAACCATCCGGCAAATATTTTGGCGCCGCGAACTTGAAGTTGAGGCCGCGCACGAGGCTCGCCGTGTCCGTCGTGGCCTTGCCAAAGCCGGGGCTGTTGACGAGCGTCATGCCGCTTGGCACCGCGAGGTCGAACAACGTCTGCGGAAATGCAACGCCGATCCGGATGGTGTCGAAACTGGATTTCGCGCCGACAGAGCCATCGGCCGTGTAGCTCTCGCGCCGCAGGATGAGATCAGTCTGTGCATCCGCCCAGATGCGCTGGACGAGCGCGCCCGTGTGCTTGGAGACAAGCGATAAGCTGAGCGCTTTGCGCCCGGCGACCGAAGCCGCAGGACCGACCTCGATCGAATAATTGTCTTCGATTTGCGCGATGTTGACAGGGGTCGCGACCGCCGGAGCGCTTGTGCCCCAGTCATGGCTGATCACGCGGTTGAGTGATGGCTCGTACTGATACGCGAGCGACTCATTGCTCACGATCATGCGGCCGTACGCATTCGCCGGTGCCAAATACCAGATGCGCCAGGATGTCGGCGCTTTGTGCTCGATGCGGGTGACGGTCGAGGCCGCCTGGTCGCCTTCGTAGATGACCGACGTCAGCGTGCCTGAGTACGACACATGGTCGTCGGCGGCGACAGACTTGGCGTAGAGCGCATCACCTTGGGTTGATGCGTGACCGGCGGCGCTGCCCGCGACGAACGCAAGGATGCCGAGTGATGCGCAGGCGGCCGCCCACAGGGAACGTGCGAATGCGTGCTTACTGCGCGGCGCTCGCATCCGCGCCGCCGGCATTCGACGTGAGGAGGTACGCGTTCCAAGCGGGATCGCCTGATTGTGAATCCATGGTGTGTGCAACATGCCGTTGCACGAAGTACGCAGTCGACAGCTGTTGCGCTGAGCCGCTCGGTGACGGATGCAAGTAGGACACGGCTGCGACGACCAGCACGACGACCGCAGCCGCCGGAGCGAGGACGACCGGGCGCAACAACGCCCGCACGTTCTCGAAAAAGCCCGGCGCGCGCTCGGCATGCACGGCCTGGCGTACGCGCGCGAGCACGGCCGTCGGCATGTCCAGTTCTTGCGCAAACGCGCTGCGCAGCGTTTCGGTGAGCGCACTCTCCGCGTCCAGCTCAGCGCGGCACGACGGGCACGACTGCAGATGCTCGTGCAGAGCAGCATCAGTCGCGGCATCGAGCTCGCCGTGCTGGTAGTCGGTCAGAAGTCCGCGGCAATCGTGGCAGGTCATAATAAGATGCATCTCGCGAGCGAAGCGCTTCGCAATCCCCTCGTCTGCGGTAACGCAAACGGGGAAAGATTCGTTCTGCAGGGGCGCTGACGCATGGCGACGTTTGCACGGCGACCGGTCGAGCGTCCCGTGATGCGGCACATCATATGGAGAATCCTTGTTGGCGCTCGTGCTCTCGCTCCCGAGGGATCAATTTGCGCAGCTGCTGGCGAGCCCTGTGCAGCCGAGAACGGACCGTTCCTATGGAGCACGCGAGGACATCAGCGATCTCTTGGTACGAGCGTTCTTCCACGTCAGCGAGGACCACGACCGCGCGCTGATCGGGCGTCAGCTGGCGCAACGCGTTTTCGACGGGC
>JAFANK010000285.1 GCA_019232725.1 Vulcanimicrobiota bacterium
ATGGCATTGACTCCACCTACGTCGGCCTGCGCTACGTCGACGAAGCGAACACGCTCGTCTTATCGCCATATCTGGTGACGGGCGTGCACGTACGCAAGACGATCTCGCGCCACCTCGCGCTGACCCTGCGTGCCGATAATGTCGGCAACAATCACAATGCCGAGGACGTGCTGGGATATCCCATCGTGGGCTCGGCGTTTTCGGTGCGGCTCTCGACGCGTTAGTGCGCGCCCACGCCTGGGCCGCGCTGCTCGCACTCGTGGTCGTGCAAGCGTGTGCGCCACACCAACGTTCGCAGCCCGCGGCGCACGAGGGCGCGGCGTCCGAGCGGCCGCGCGTCGTCAGCCTTGCGCCCTCGCTGACAGAGATCGCCTATGCGATCGGCTGCCAAGACGTGCTGGTCGCAGGCACGACATACGACGACTACCCGCCGGCAGCGCGAGCATTACCGCACGTCGCCGATTTGAGCGCGGTGGATCTTGAGCGGTTGAGCGCGCTCCATCCCACGATCGTCGTGGCGCTGCACGATCAAGAACGCGAGGGTGCCCCCGTCGAGTCGCGTCTGAGCATCCCGGTCATGTATTTGCCCAACCGCAATCTCGCCGACTTGTACGCCGACATCGCGGGCGTCGGCGCAGCATGCGGGAAGCCCGCTGCGGCGGCGCACCTGTCGCGTGCCTTGCACGCGCGCATCGATGCGATCGCGAGGATGACGCACCCAAAGCCGAAGCCGCGCGTGTTCTTCCTTTTGGATCTGCCGGGCTTCACCGCGGGTGCCACGAGTTTCATCGACGATCTCATCCGCCTGAGCGGCGGCGTAAACGTGGCGGGCGTCGTCAAAGCGGCGTACCCGGCGATAAGCGCGGAGGCGCTCGTCCAAATGGATCCAGATGTGCTCATCGTCGCCCGCGAGGTGCCGTTTGGGCCGAGCGTGTTGGCCGCAGAGCCTTGGCGCAGTCTTAAGGCCGTCCAAGAAGGGCGTGTCGTGCGCCCGCCTTCGGATGACATCGTCGAGCGCAACGGACCGCGTGTCGTCCAAGGCCTTACATGGATGGCAGCTGCCATTCACGGCACAGGTGGTATTGCGAGGTAAGCTTTTTTAGCTGCGCGCGGATCCCGGCAAGTGGCTGCCGCGGCGGCCATGCTTGGGTGGGTGTTGTGCGGGCACGGTGTCGTGCACGTCAAGGTCGCCCAAGCGGAAGAAGACGATATGCGTGCCCTCCTCGAATCCGACTTTCACCAGCGGATCGTCCTTTGGCACCGACGGCACGATCGCATGCACTCGCCCGGTCTTGCCGATCGATTCACGGTGCACGTCTGTGAAGTAACGAGGCTGCGGCTGCGGATCGCGCACCGTGGCCGCCTTGCCGACGAGACGCAAACGTTGCGCTGGCCCGCTGGCGGGAGAAGAAGATGCGTCGGAGTCCATGTCGATAGGTTCGGTTCGGGATATCCCGGCTACCTTGGCGTCCGGCGTTCTCGGGTGCGTCTGCGCGACTGACGAAACCCTCGATGGGGCGGCACAAGCACTCGAAAATGCCGGCATCCAAAAGGAGTCGCTGCACGTCGGTGCGCTCGACCCGGCGCGTGCCATAGCAGCGGCGCAACGTCTGGGCGTGGCGGCGGATATCACGAGCGACGATCCGCTCGCCGGGCTTGTCGCCGGTGGCGACGAGCGCACGTCACGCCTTCGCATGGATCGGGGAGGCGTGATCGGTGGCGCGATCGGCGCACTCGCCGGTTGCGCGCTCGGCTTGGGCCCGGCGGGGAGCATCGTCGCAAGCCCGCAGAACATGCCCGTGCTGGCGAATGCCGCGTTGTACTTCGTCATCGGCGCGATCATCGGATCGGTGCTCGGCGCTGCATTTGCCCCGCAGCCCTCCACCCATGCGGGCTTCCGGTTGATCGACGGCATGCAAGAAGGTGCCTATGCGCTCGTCGCGGTCGTGCCGGCTGATCGCCATGCCGAGCTGCGCCGAGCGCTCGACGCCGCCGGCGCTGCAGGCATCACGAGCGTCTAGGTGGAGAAGCTCGACGCGGTCGTGCTCGCAGCGGGTCGCTTTGCCGGTTCAGAGGCAGACCGAGCCGGCGCAGCGATCAAGGCATTGGTGAAGGTCGCGAGCACCACGCCTTTCGATGCCGTCGTTGCGGCGCTGCGTGCATCTGCGGCGATCGACCGGCTTGTCGTTGTCGCGCCGCGGGAGCTGCACGGTTGTTCTCGCGTCGTCGATGCTTGGGTCGACGAGGGCGCCACGGGCGAAGACAACGTCCTCGCCGGCCTGGCGTCGGCGCGCACGCACAGGGCGGTGTTGAGCGCATCGGACCTTCCGTTCGTCGAACCCGCGCACGTGGAAAGCTTCTTGATGCGCGTGCCGCCCGATGCGGACTTTGCGTATCCCGTCTACGAGCGCGCAGAATTTTTGGCGACATTTCCGCGCAGCCGCACCCGTTTTGCGCGTGTCGGCCCCGCGCAGTACACGGGCGGCAGCATGTGCATCGTCAATGTCAAGCTCGCGCTTGCCAACGAGCGATTGATCCGGCACGCCTTCGCGGCGCGTAAGAGCCAGCTTGCCATGGCCTCGCTGCTCGGCAGCGGTGGTCTCGTGCGTTATCTGACCGGGCGCCTGGCGATCGAACATGTCGAACGACGGTTGTCCGAACTCACGGGTGGCCGGGCCGTCGCCATCCGCGGAGCGCCTCCGGCGCTTGCCATGGATTGCGATAGCGCCGCCGAGGTCGAGTACGCGCGCACGTATCACGCAGGCGTGGGTTCCGCGTGAAAAAAGACAGCCTGTTCGCGCTGTCGGCGTTTTGGTTCGCCTGGGAACTGCACTGGGCTGCACTGCTGGGCGCTGCGATGCAAGGACAGATCGCGCGCTTTGCGCCCGCGGATCTCATCGGCACCGCGACCGCCGTGCTCGGGGGAAGCGGCGCGGTGTTCTCCATCCTCGCGCAATATGGTTCAGGAAGGATCTCCGATCGGCTCGGCCGGCGTATACCGTTTGTCATCGCGGGAACGCTGCTCGACATCATCGCGCTCTTCGGCTTTGCCCGCTCGCCCTCGTTCCTCGTGGTCGTGCTGACGTTCGCGGGCGTGCAGATCTCGCTCAACATCGCGTGCGGCCCGTATCAAGCCCTCATGCCCGATCGCGTCGACATGGAAGCGCGCGGGCGCGCCTCCGCCGTCATGGGGCTATTGCGGCTTGCCGGCACCGCCGCCGGTCTCTTCGCCGCCGGCCTGTTCGTGCATCAGCCGGGACCGCACGTGAGCGCTGCCACGTTCGAGCATGGGCTGACGCTCCTGGCAGCGGTGATCGCTGCATTTTTGATCGCCGCGCTCGTCATCACCGTTGTGGGCGTCCAGGAAAGCGCCTCACCACCGCGCGCCGCAAGCGTTGCCGGCGATTGGCCAGAGCGGCCGAGTTTCATCTGGCTCATCATCTCGCGGTCGGCGGTGAACCTCGGTCTCTACTCCATCTTGCCGTTTCTCGCGTTCTACTTGCGCTTTGCCCAACACGTGACGCAATATCTGCATGCAAGCATCACACTGCTGCTGGTCATGATCGGCTGTGCGCTTGTCGGCACCGTACCCGCCGGCGTCGGCGCCGACCGCATCTCGAAAAAGCGCATCATCTATATCGCGCTGTTGCTGCTCGCTGCCGGTGCCGCGGGCATGAGCGTGACGTCGAGTGCAAGCTGGCTCTTGCCGCTTGCGATGGTGCTCGGCGTCGGCTGGGGTGCGTATTACTCGGTGGACTGGGCGCTTGCGTGCATGTTGTTGCCGCGCGGGCGGGCCGGGGCGCTCATGGCGATCTGGAACATCGGTGCATCCGCGCCGCAGATCGCAGCGCCGATCGTGTCCGGCCTGCTTGTCGACCATGTCAATGCAAGCATGCACGACCTTGGCGCAGGCTATCGCGTCGTCTTCGCACTGGTGGCCGCGTGCATGCTCGCAGGCGCCGCCGGCCTGCGTTTTGTACACGAGCCGCGGGCAGGAGTGGCTGGTGGCAGCGCGTAACGAGCCGTTCCAACCAACCCAAAAGGAGACATGACGCGTGAAAAGATGGATCGCTCTGCTCGCCGTTATGCTCGCAGTGGCGTTCTCGGTGAGCGCCTGCTCGAAGAGCAGTCAGGAGACGTCGACATCGTCTGACAATGCTGGCCAAGCCACGGCTGCATCGACGGAGACATCGGAGAATATGTCCAGTGAATCGACGGGTGGGTCGAAGCTCCCCATCCCGCTCGCCAAGCTGCCGTCGCAGAAAGTAGCCGCAGGCAATGCGAGCGCCGGCACGCAGGTGTTCGCGGCGAATTGCGCGAGCTGCCATGGCGAAGGCGGCAAGAACGGCACGGTGGGGCCGACGCTCGCCGGAGCCGGCCTCAAGGCTGGGCAAGTCGCGTACATGGTGCGCAACCCGCAAGGCGTCGATAAGGACTCGAGCATGCCCAAGCTGCCGCTGACAGACAAACAGCTCGCCGACGTCGCGGCGTACGTGGCGTCGCTGAAGTAGCGCACGCGAAACACCAACGCATGGGGGGCGCCGATGGCCCGAATGGGTTCGGCGCCTTTGCTTTTCAATGACGATCAGTCTGCACTGGTTTCGCCGCGACCTGCGCCTGCACGATAATCCTGCGTTGGCCGCTGCCGTGACGTCGTCGTCGGGCAGCTTCGGCGTCGTGTGCGCGCACGAGCTGACCGCACTCAATCCGCGGCAACGCGCCTTTGTGACCGCGGCGGTGCGCAGCCTGTCCGCGACGCTCTTGAAACAAGATGCGTCGATCAGCATCGTCGACGGCGACGCGCCGAGCGGTTTGGCTGCGATCGCCGTTCGATTGGGCGCGACGCGCGTCTATTGCGAGCGTGCCCTCGATCCGGGCGAAAGCATGCTCGAGCGCGCTGCGGAAGCCGCGCTGAACGCCGCGGGTGTCGAGCTTGTGCGCGTCGGCGCGACCACCATTCACGAACCGGAGGCCGTCGCCGAGCTCAAGCGCGCTGCGGGCCACGGCTACCGTGTCTTTCCACCGTACTACGATGCTTGGAAGCGGCTGCCGGTGCAACGCGCGGGGGAAACGCATGCGCCCAGCGGTCTAGACCCGCTGCGCGGCGCGCTCCCCGATGCTGACGCGGTGTCCAATGCGCCAGTCGCCACCGAAGCAGCCGGCATGGAGACGCTCGCTAGGTTCGTCAGTGCGCGCGCGGCGGACTACGGCGCCAATGCGGAGTACCCCGGTCGCAACGCGACCTCACAGCTCGGTCCCTATCTGCGTTTTGGTCTCGTGAGCGCACGATCCGTCTATCGTGCCGTCCGCGAGAAGATGGTGCGCAGCTGGACGCTCGCGCAGGAGCGCGACTCCATGGAGGCTTTCGTCCGCCGGCTGGCCTGGCGTGACTTCTACATGCACCTCGCGCACTTCGTCCCCGCCGTCATCGACCAGCCGCTGCAGGAGAAGATGTTCGGCTTTGCGCCGGGCGAGAGCAGCGCGCATGCTGACGCCTGGGAGGCCGGGATGACCGGCTACCCGCTGGTCGATGCCGCCATGCGTCAGCTCCACGCAGAAGGCCGCGTGCACCAGCGCGCTGCGGTCGTGGCTGCATCGTTCGCCACAGCCGATCTCGGCATGGATTGGCGCATCGGCCGAGATGTGTGGATGCGGGAACTGCTCGTGGCCGACGCGGCGCTGTGCGCGGGGAATTGGCAGCGCATCGCGGGACTCGGGTCCGACCAAGCGGCATACCCTCGCATCTACAACCCGATTCGGCAAGCGTACCAAATCGATGCGCAAGCCACCTACATCCGGCGCTATTGCAAAGAGCTTGCGAAACTGCCGACACGAGCGGCGTTGGAGCCGTGGAAGATCGCAAAAGAAGTGCAAGCAGAGCTCGGCTTTTTCACGCCAGAACAATATCCCGAGCCCATCGTCGATCATGCAACTGCGGCGCGCGACTTTCTGGCCCGATATCAAGCCTACCGGAACCACGCGTCCTGATACCGAACCAGCCGCAGACGACGGGGAGGGACGTCATCGCCGACAACGCCACTAAAGCCGTTCGCGCCGGCACGAGCCTCGTCTTGGGCACCTCGGGCGATCGCATTGCACGCGACACGCCCACCTGGGACCTCGTGAAGATCTTCTTCCGGCGGCAGATGCAGCACGTGCGCAAATTCCGCTCGCGCCGATGACGCAGCGGATCGTCATAGTGGGCGCGGGCGGCCACGCCAAAGTCGTCCTGGAAGCGGTGCAAGCGACGGAGCGTTTCACGATTGTCGGCGCGACCGACCCGCACCCTGAAGGCACAAGCATATTGGGCATCCCGATCCTCGGGAGCGATGACGTGCTTCCGGCGCTGCACGCACAGGGTGTGCGGGCAGCGGTGGTCGCGCTTGGAGAAAATGACCTGCGCGAGCGGTTGGCCGCGCGGTTGCGGACGATCGGTTTTGCACTGCCGCCGATCGTCCATCCGCAGGCTTTCGTCGCGCCGTCCGCTCGCATCGCGGATGGTGCCGTCGTGATGGCGTGTGCGGTCGTGGGCACGGACACGAGCATCGGACCCTTGGCCATCATCAACACGGGGGCGATTCTCGATCACGACAACGAGGTCGGCATCGCGGCGCACATCGCGCCAGGATGCGCGCTTGCCGGCTGGGTCAAAGTCGGCGCGCGCTCGCTCGTCGGCGTGGGCAGCGCCGTGCGCCCCAAGATCACGATTGGTGCCGACGTCGTGGTCGGCGCAGGTTCCGCCGTGGTCAAAGACCTCCCCGACGGAGCGCGCGTGGGTGGCGTGCCGGCGCGGCCCCTGCCGCAGGTGGCTGCACCGAAGCGATCGTGAAGATCGGGCTCGTGTCGTCGTGCGTGCCGCTGATCTTCGGCGGCGGCCGCAACATCGTGGACTGGTTACACGTGAAGTTGCAAGAGCACGGCCACCAGTCCGAGTGCATCTTCATCCCCAACACCGATGAGCCGGAGACCATCCTCGAGCAGATGACGGCGTTCCGCTTGTTGGCGCTCGACGAGCACTTCGATCGCGTGATCACGTTTCGACCGCCCGCGCACTGCGTCCGGCACGCGCGCAAGATCGTTTGGTTCATCCACCATTTCCGTTTTTTCTACGACCTGTGGGAGAGCGCGTATCACGACTATCCGAAGACCGCGCCGATCCGGGCGATTCGTGCACACGTGATGCGCGCTGATACCGTCGCGCTCGCCGAGGCGCGGGTCGTGTATACGAATTCGCAAACGGTCAGCGACCGTCTCTTGACGTTCAACGGCATTCGGAGCACCGTGCTCTATCCGCCGATCCTGGCGCCCGAACGGTTCACGGCAGGCAGCTACGGCGATGAGATCGTGTGCATCTCGCGGATGCAACCCCACAAGCGTCAGGAGCTGCTGGTCGACGCTATGCGTTTCGTGCGTACCGGCGTCCGCTTGCGCCTATGCGGCGTCGGCAGCGAGGACTACATCCGCGAGCTGCGCACCAACGTCGAGACCGGCGGTCTGCAAGACAAGGTGCTGGTCGAGGATCGCTGGATCAGCGAAGACGAGAAGGTGGAGCGTCTTGCGACAGCGCTCGCGACGACCTACGTGCCGTTCGACGAAGATTCGTACGGTTATCCGACGATTGAAGCCGCGCACGCGAAACGCTGTACGGTGACCGTCGCGGATGCGGGCGGCGTGCTCGAGTTCGTCACGAGCGGGGAAACGGGACTCGTGACCGCACCCGAGCCCGCGCAGCTCGCCGGCGCCTTTGACCGGCTCTACCGCGATCGCGCCCTGGCGCGGACGCTCGGCGTTGCAGCGCACGAGCGGTTGGAGACGCTCGGCATCAACTGGCAGACGACGGTCGCGAAGCTGCTCGTGTGAGGTCAGCACTGCCCTGTGAAGCTCGCACGGCGTGCAGCCCCCACCTAGGCGAACGAAAGATTTGGGTAGTCGCCGGCCAGAAGAACAACCCGCGCACGTGAGACATGCAAGCGTATGAGGGAAAGAAACAAGCGCGTCTTATGGTTGCTGAACCACAAGACGCTCATGCCGTACGAAGTCGGCTTGTTGCAGGATCTCGGATTTGAGGTCTTCACGCCAAAAGTCTTGCCTCCAACGGAAGAGTATCGCAGTTGTGCCGTTGACTTCGCACCCGACGCAAGGCTTACCATACCGCAACGCTGCCTCGAGCAGCTGAATGCATTCAACTTCTACACCGATACCTGGTCGCCGCAGATCACAGCGTTGGTCAACCGTTACTTCGGTACAGCATTTGTTGTCGTGCACCGTCATTTGCTGTCAGAAGTCGTCGACAAATTCGAGGGACATATCGTGCTCCGCGCCTTTGGGTTGCCGGACGCCACGTTGAGCTACGTTCGAGCCGTCGAGGCAATGTATGGGGCGAAAATACTATCGAAGATCTATGCACTGGGCAACCGTTTTTGGTTCGGCCAAGGCTACGAGCAGCTGCAGGAATGCGAACCCGCTTTGTTCGCACATCGTGCCGTGTTCTTGCCCTTCGGCTTGCCCGCGAGTGCCGGGCGAAATGCAAACCACTGGAACGGTTCCGTGAAGAAAATCCTGTTCATGTGCCGTTGGGTCGTTACCGATCCATACTATGCAGACGTCTACGAACGGTTCAAGCGGGAGTTTGGCGACTTGCCGCATCTCATCGTTGGATCGCAAGACGTTGCCGTGGAGGACGCGAGCCTGATGGGGTACGTCTCGGACAAGGAACTGCAGCGACTATTCCAAGACTGCGCCGTCCTCTACTACCACTCGCGGGAGCCGCGCCACGTGCACTACTACCCCGTCGAGGCGGCAACCGTCGGTATGCCAGTCGTGTTCTACAACGACAGTCTACTTGGCCGGCTCACAAAACGTCCGATGGCGGGTGGCGTCGATACAGCCGCTCAAGCGAGGGAAATGGTCGAGCGCATTCTCGCCGGGGACCGAGCGGTCATCGATTCGGTGCGCCGGGATCAGCAACACATCGTCTCCTTTTTCTCCGATGTCCACTGCCGCTCGGCGTGGCAGCGTTCCATTGCAGGCAGTGACGTCTTTCCTCGCCCGGCCACAGAGCCGTGGGCCAAAGTCTGGGCGCGTGAGGGCCTGCGCTGGCTGCTAATGCCGCTTGCTAAGGGGCGTGTACGTCTGCCTTTGCGCGACGATGCGTCCCTGCCCCCGTACGCCGAGCTGCAAGACCCGTTGCGCGCGGGTGAGGCGCCTGATTCAATGGTCGACGGCATCGATTTTCGCAACGAGCAGTACCCAAATTTTGTGTGTCTTGTTGGAGGCATGTCGACCAGGGAGCGCTGGGGGCGCTGGAGCGTCGGTCCCAAGATCACATTCTTGCTGAGTCAGTTCTTGGACAGACGTTTTCGACTCATCGTTGTCGGCGGCGCCTACGGCAAGAATATCGGCGCGCCGGTCTGGGTGAGGATCGGCAGCGTGAAGCGCATGATGAGGTTCTCAACCGCTCAGACAGAGCCCAAAACGGTCGTGCTTGAGTTTTCGCTTTCCACACCGAGCAACGTCATCGAATTCATGGTACCGCATCCAACGCATCCCGGAGGGGATGACTCGCGGGCCGTCGGCATCGCCCTTGTAGCCATGCGGATCGAGCCGATCGACACGTAACGCGACCAGGTGCAGCCTGATACGAGCGCTCTTGTTG
>JAFANK010000016.1 GCA_019232725.1 Vulcanimicrobiota bacterium
GCGGGCTTTCACGAGGGCCGGCCGCACCTCTCCGATGCCGGCGCCGTGAACCGGTTGTGCGAAACCCTCGGTACGGCGGCGACCGTGCTGTCGCGCAGCGCGATCGGGGCGATCATCGTGATCGAACGCAGCGCGGCGCTCGACGAGTACATCGAGTCAGGCACGTGGGTCGATGCCGTGCTCAGCGCCGAAGCCCTGCTGTCGATATTCTCCCCGCGCTCTCCCTTGCACGACGGCGCGGCGATCATCCGCAAAGACCGCATCGCAGCGGCGGGTTGTTTCTTGCCGCTCGCCGAGACGACGCTGCTCGACCGGCGGATGGGTACCCGTCATCGCGCCGCGCTTGGGATCACCGAGGTGACGGACGCACTGGCCATCATCGTGTCTGAAGAGACGGGCGGCATCGCAATCGCCAAGGCAGGCCGGTTGCTCGAGCAGCAACAAGACGCAGCGCGCATCGCTGCGGCCTTGCGGTCATCGATGACGTGGACACGTGGCGCGACGTCCGAGCGCTCGAGGGTTATGGACTTCGCGCATTCCTTGCTGCAACGGGTGCACATCACCGGCAATGGACTTGATAACACGAAACTTCGGTCTTAAAGTCGCGTCACTGCTGATCGCGATCGGGCTGTGGTTCATGTTCAATTACCTGAGCTCGTCGCAGGCTTTCAGCACGACGCTTGAGATCCCACTGACCCTGCACGGCGTTGGCGGCGGTCTTGTCGCTGAAAGCGGGGTGGAAACAGTCAAGATCGAGCTTGCGGGCCCGCGTGCCCTGCTTGAGCAGCTCGAACCCTCAGATTTCGCCGCGTTTGTGGACTGCGCGGGGAAACTGCCCGGTGTGCAGTCACTGGATGTCACGGTCGTCGGCCCCGAACGAGACAAGGTGCGATCGGTGATACCGGCGACCGCCATTGTGTCGATCGATCGATTCACCTATCGGACGGTGCCGGTCATCTCAAGCGGTGGTGCGGAAGCGTTTGCTACGGATATCCAACCGCGAACGGTCATCGTGTCGGGTGGCGAAACAGTGCTCGCGCGCATCATGGCAGCACGCGTCAGCCTGGAGGGAGCGAGCACCACCAAGCCGGTGGTGGTGATGCTCAAGCCCATGCCGGTCGATGCCGACTTCGCGCCCGTGAGCGGCGCCGCCGTCGCGCCGCCGACCGTGCGCGTCGCAATAGCACCGAAGGCTCGCAGCTAGGTGCCACGGCTTTTCGGCACGGACGGTGTGCGCGGCGTTGCAAACGAGTTTCTGACGCCGGAACTCGCGTTTGCGCTTGGGCGTGCCGGTGGCCACGTGCTCGCCGCGCACGGCGAGCGCCGTCCTGTGGTCGTCGGTCGCGACACCCGGTGCTCCGGGCCGATGCTCGAAGCGGCGCTCTGCGCTGGCGTGTGTTCGATCGGGCTCGATGCCCTCACGCTTGGAATCCTGCCGACGCCCGCGGTGGCATGGTTGACACGCCGCCTGCATGCTGGAGCGGGCGTGATGATCTCTGCCTCGCACAACCCGATCGAGGACAACGGGATCAAGTTTTTCGCGGCCGACGGATGCAAGCTCTCCGATCAACTCGAGGACGAGATCGCTGCCCACGTCAGCGATGGCGCCGCACTCGCGCGCCCAATCGGCGCGAAGGTCGGAACGATCCGAGAGCGGCGACGCATGGCCTCGCTGTATGCAGAGCATTGCCGCTCGTTGGGCGCAGATCTGAGCGGCGTCACGGTCGTCGTCGATGGCGGTCACGGTGCAGCCTATGACATCGCCCCGCGAGTGTTCGCACAACTTGGCGCGCATGTGGTGAAGCTGCATTGCACGGCCAACGGCAAAAAGATCAATGTGCGCTGCGGTTCGACAGACTTGAGCGAGCTGCGCGCGGCGGTGCTGGCACATCCCAAGAGCATTGGCGTCGCATTCGACGGCGATGCCGACCGGGCGCTGTTCGTCGATGAAGAAGGTGTCGAGATCACGGGCGACCACGTGCTCGCCATGCGCGCACGCGAGCTCGCTGGGCGCGACGAGCTTCCTGGCCGCACGATGGTGGCCACCGTCATGAGCAACATCGGTCTCGAGCGCGCGCTGGATGCGCTCGACGTGAAGCTCATCCGCACGCCCGTTGGCGATCGCTACGTGCTCGATGCGATGCAGCGTGGCGGGTACAGACTCGGCGGAGAGCAGTCCGGTCACATCATCGATCTGCAAGCCAACACGACAGGTGATGGTCTCGCGACGGCGGTGAGCGTGTTGCGGATCGCCAAAGAACACGGCAGGCTCGCCGACGCCGCTGCGATGATGCAGCGACACCCCCAAGTGCTGGTCAATGTCCATGTGCGCGATAAAGTCGCAGCGCAAGAGAGCGATGAGGTGCGGCTTGCCATCGGAGAGGTCGAGCGAGAGCTCGGCGTTGACGGCCGCGTGCTTGTCCGCCCTTCAGGGACTGAGCCCTTGGTGCGGGTGATGATTGAAGGAAAAGAGGAAAAAGAAATCCGGCGATTGGCACAGCGCATCGCCGACGCGATACAAATGTCCGCGAACGAATCCTGAAGCGGGGTGCCCTTGGCAGGACTCGACCGTCCCGCTTCCCAAGTCAGGAGGCGTTGGACGTGATAGTCGGCACGGTATATGCCGGTGCGTTCTTCGTATACTTGGGTACATAGGTCAGCAGCCGGTTATCGGCGCTGTCAACCGACACGTGGCGCCGGGGGATAGACCGGCGCGAACATGCCAAGCCGAATCCGCGAGGTCCGCTCGCGGAACGGGGGATCCAAAGGAACGGCTGGGGTGAATCTGCGAGGCTGCAGAAGCGCTATCTTTCAGCGCTAACCCGACAACTAACCCCGTAGGCGTCCTGAGAGAGGTTATGTTGCGGAACTTTTTCGCGCGCTCGTTTGCTCCCGTTGCCTGTAGTCTCATCGTCGCCACCCCAGCTCTCGCAGCCAGTCACACATACACGGTCAGTGCCGGCGATACGCTGTCGTCGATCGCTGCCCGCGAGCACGTCAGCCAGGCGCAGCTGGTCAGGCTGAACCATTTAAGCGATGCCAACTATTTAAGTCTCGGCCAGGTGCTGATCGTCTCGGCATCAGCACCAACCGTGCACTCGCACGCTTCGGCCTATGCATCTGCGCGCCACGCGAAGGGTCATACCCGTACGGTCGCCGTCACTGCAACGTCGCACCACAAGGATAAAATGCGAAGCCCTGGCCCCAGACCGAGTCCAAGCGCGATGGTCGCTCAGCGCGAGGCGTTATGGATCGCTATGCACAGCGGATTCGGCGTGCCGGATCTTGCCGGCGTGCCGTCGTTCGGCTCAGCGCAGCGAATGCTTGCGCTCGAGCTACGGCTGACGAAAACCGCGTTGCGTTATCTCGGCGTACCTTATATGTGGGGTGGGGAATCGTTCAGCGGGGTGGACTGCTCTGGCTTTGTGCAGGCGGTCTTCCGGCGGAACGGCATCGAGCTGCCGCGCACAGCCGATGCGCAATTCGAAGTCGGACGTCGCGTCGCAGGATCGGGCTTGCAGCCCGGTGACCTAGTATTCTTCCAGACCTATGCCGAGGGTGCTTCACACGTCGGCATCTATCTTGGGCAGGGCCAGTTCGTCCACGCTTCCTCTTCGAACGGTGTTCGTGTCGACTCGATGTCAGAGAGCTATTATGCGAGCCGATTCATCGGTGCACGACGAGCGCAGATCTGACGCTCGTGCGCTTGTTCGTCTGAGTTAGCGAACGGCTTTCTAGAAGAGCGGCTACTCCTGGGGCTTTCGATTCAAAAATGAATCGAGGCCTTTTTTTCGTGCTTTCCTTGTGATTTCATACGAGGGAGCCGGGCCGGGAAGGCCTGGTGCATTCCCCCTGTGAGTCCTGTTGCAAGGAGAGGCTCCCTATGTTTTTTGCTTCGAAGAGGGCGCAGCGCGTCGTTTTAGCGACGGGGCTCGCGCTTGGACTTCTCGCCCTCGGCGCGTGTAGCGGCGGTGGCGGGAGCGTTTCTAACCCCTTACCTCAAGCGAACCAGCCGACGACACCGCAGGGTGGTACGGCGCAGTTCGCGCTCAACGCGGCCGGCATGTCCGTCGCGCTCCCGAGCGTTGCTGGGTTTGCTGAGACGCTGACGATTCCGGCCAACAACGCGGCGGCCGGTACGAACCTGACAGTGCGTGTGACGAGCCTTGAGCCGGCCGGAATGCCAAAGCTCGATCCGGACATGCACGTGGCCATCCCATTCCTGTATTTCACGGTCGGCACGAACAAAGACGTGAAGCTCAACGGCTTCCCTGGCTTCAAGATGACCATCCCAGCCGGCTTCACCATGGGCAATATGCCAGTGAAGGTCGGATGGTATGATCCCGTCGGTGGCTGGCGGCATGTGGGCGACTTCACGCTGTCGGGTCGCGTTGCCACGTTTACACCAACGGCAACACCCATCACGCTAAAAGCCAACGTGACGTATATCGCTATCACGTACACGTGCGGCGGTCCAAGTCCGAGCCCGACGCCGACCGGCGTGCTCTCGTGCACGGCGAGCGGCACGGGTGCAATTGCGGTGCTTTGCATCCAAGGTGGTTCGACGTCGAAGACCTACGCGTTCGCGGGTAAGGGTCTTGCCAGCTCTGATACAGTCGAGCAAATCGACATCTCGGGTGGCGCGACCGGCGGAGGCAGCCACGTCGTCCACACCTACACGAGTTCGAAAGATATCCTGTACCACGCGTGCAGCGGAGACGAAAAGCATTCGCGCGTCTTCTGCAGCTCGTTCACCAGCCCTGATCTCATGGATATTAATGGGCTCTCCGAGACGGACACTGAGTTCGACAGCGGAGCCACTGGCGTGTTGAACTTCAGCGGCACAAGTGGTACCGGCGGGTGCGTGATATGTGCCGTTGCTTTCGACCCGATGGACACGGCGTTTATCCTGATGGACTTCGATCCAAAGGGCACTGGCTGCGTCTTCAGCAACTGCGGCCGCTTCCAACGCATGGGTGAGAACTCGCATACAATTGACATGAATGTCTCAACCACGGATCCGAACGAGAATCCAGGGTACGACTACGTCAAGAATTGGATTGTTAGCCCGCTGTACTATACCAATCCCTCGAAGTTCCAGGTTGCGGACTTTACGAGTGGTAAACTGTATACGTCGAGCGCTGTATCCAATATGACGCAGCCGGACTCGGCCTGCATCGACGTGGCGACACACGTGGGAGATGCCGGAAACGAGTTCAACAACGTCGAAACGCTTGCGGATCTCGGAACGGCGACGCTGTCGGGCAGTACCCTGACAGTCACAACCGGGCAAACTACGCTCACCCATAGCAATTCCGAAGGC